>CAKKSE010000072.1 GCA_919903025.1 Nitrospiria bacterium
TGCCCCTGTAGGGCAGCACACCGTGCCTGCCCTACTTGGACGAGCCCCTCAGAAAGCAATCCCCTCCCCCTTGAGGGGTGAGGGTGGGGGTGACGAGGCGTGACGACGACCCACAAGATATCGGGGCCGCCCACAAGAAACCCGGAAGCGCCATAATTTCAAGCATGGATAAGCGGGATGAACAGGATGAAATAATCCTGTTTATCCTGCCCATCCATGTGGATAATTGAATGGCACGCAGGAATCCTCATCGCTGTGTGGAGGCAGAGGGGAGAGCATGGCAAGACTTCTGGTCGTGGATGACGAAGAGAGCCAGCGGACGCTCATGGAGATCACCCTTCGGAAGGAAGGGTACCAGGTGGACGTGGCTGAGGACGGCGTGCAGGCCCTTGATCTGATCCGGACGATCCCGTACGACGTGGTCCTGACGGACATCAAGATGCCGAGGGCCGACGGCATCGAGGTCCTGAAGGCTGTGAAGGAGGTGTCGCCGGAGACCGTCGTCATGATGATCACGGCGTACGCCTCGCACGACACGGCCGTGGAGGCGATGAAGCTCGGGGCCAAGGACTACATCCCGAAGCCGTTCAAGATCGTCGAGATCAAGACGAAGATCCGGAGCGCCCTGGAGGAGCGCGCTCTTCGGGCGGAGAACCGCGTTCTCAGAGAAGAGGTCTCCCAGAGGGCCGGTTCCAGAGAGTTCGTGGGGAAGAGCCCGGGGATGCAAAAGGTGTTCGAGCTGATCGGGAAGATCGCCGAGGGCCGGAGCACCGTCCTGATCAGCGGCGAGAGCGGGACGGGCAAGGAGCTCGTGGCCCGGGCGATTCACGCCGGGAGCGGCCGGAAGGACCGGCCGTTCGTGGGGATCAACTGCGGGGCGGTCCCCGAGAACCTCCTGGAGAGCGAGCTGTTCGGCCACATGAAGGGCTCCTTCACCGGCGCCGTGGCGAACAAGGAGGGACTTTTCGAGGTTGCCGACGGCGGCACGCTCTTTCTCGACGAGATCGCGGAGATGCCGCTTTCCCTCCAGGTGAAGATCCTGCGGGCCATTCAGACGAGGGAGATCACGCCGGTGGGCGGGACGGTCCCCAAGGTCGTGGATGCGCGAATCATCGCGGCCACGAACAGGGACCTGGAAGCGGACGTGGCCGCGGGCCGGTTCCGCGAAGACCTCTACTACCGGCTCAATGTCATTCCCGTGCACCTTCCGCCGTTGCGCGAGCGGACGGAAGACATTCCTCTGCTGGCCAACCATTTCCTGGACCGGTACGCGCGTGAGTACGGCAAGAGAATCGAGAAAATTTCCGCTCCGGCCATGGAGGCGCTCCAGGCGGCCCTGTGGCGGGGAAACGTGCGCGAGCTCGAGAACGTCGTCGAGCGGGCCGTGGCCCTTTGCGACGGCGCGTTGATCACGACCGAACGCCTGGCGGACATCATGCCGGCTGACCGGCCGTCTGCGATGGATCAGCTCCCCTTGGGGCAGACGGGCTTCGCGGCCTGCGACGTTCCGGACGAGGGGGTGGACCTGGACGGTCTCATCGAAAAGACTGAGAAGGAGTACCTGCTCGCCGCCCTCAGAAAGTCCAACGGCTCGAAGACCGAAGCCGCGCGACTTCTCAAGATGACCTTCCGCTCCTTCCGCCACAGGCTCCAGAAGTACCACCTCCGCGGGGCTCTCGAAGGCGACTGACG
>CAKKSE010000073.1 GCA_919903025.1 Nitrospiria bacterium
AGTCCCCTCTCCCCCTGGCAGGGGGAGAGGGCGAGGGTGAGGGGGTCATGCAAGGCTCCGATTCTACTCACCCTCACCCCAGCCCTCTCCCAGAGGGAGAGGGAGCCAAGTGTGTTTTTCAACAGCCTGCTAGCCGCCAGACCGGAGCCGTTCAATGAACTCCCCGAGAGCGTCCGCATTGTCGGCATCCGGTTGACAACGCAGGTACATCTCGAAAGCATCCGCCGCCGCCGGCCAGCGCCCGCTCTCGGGCCCCATCTTGGCCAGGATCGACCCGCGGAGAAGATGGGCGTCCGCATAGTCGGCCTTGAGGGCAACGGCGCGGGCCAAGGCATCGAGGGCTTCATCGTTTCGGTCCAGGAGATTCAGGGAGATGGCCGTCTGATACGCGATTTCGGGATCGCCGGGATCCCGCTCAGCGGCGAGCCCGAACTCCCGGAGCGCCTCCGGAACGAGACCCACGCGCAGAAATGCGCTCCCCAGGTTGAAGTGGACGGCCGGGAAGCCGGCGTCGATCTCGCTGATCTTGAGCCAGCACTCGATCGCCTCCTCGTACTGGTCGGTGTTGAAGTAGTAGAACGCCCATTCGTTCAGAACCTTCGGATCGTTCCCCGAGAGAGCGTCCTCGATGTCGCGGTCCCGTCCGGGCTGGAATCGCCGCCCCGCCAGCTCCCGTGTCATGCAACCCCCCGCCCGAATGACCCCATATCGGCGTCTTATGGATACCCTCAATATTACACGATTTTTCCCGATCAGAGAAGGCGGTGTAGGAAAAAACAGCCTTGGGCGAGGTTTCAGGCCTCGTGGAGCTTGAGGAGGTTCGTCGTCCCCCTTCTCGACGGAGGAGCCCCCATGATGAATACGAGCCGGTCCCCCTTCCTCACCCTCCCCGCCTTTCGCAGTCCACGGATGGCCGAATCGATGAGCCGGTCCGTATTCGCCATGAAAGAGAGGCGGAGAGGAACGACGCCTCTGCAAAGGGTCATGCGGAACCACGTCTCGGCCCGCGGCGTGAAAACGTACGCGGGGATCTCCGGCCGGGACGAGGCCACCAGCCGCCCCGTGAGCCCCGACTGGGAGAAGCCGACGATCGCCCGGGCCCCCGACTGGCGGGCGATCCGCGCGGCGGCGATCGTGACGGCCTCGGCGGCGGACAGCGTCCCACCCGCCTCGCTTCTCTCCTCCCGCCTGCGGGAGAGAAGTCCCGTCTCCGCCTCGCGGACGATCCTGTCCATCACCTGGACCGCCTCCACGGGATACTTTCCCGCCGCCGTCTCGCCCGAGAGCATCACGGCGTCCGTCCCGTCGAAGACGGCGTTTGCCACGTCGGAGGCCTCGGCCCGCGTCGGCCTGTGGCTTGAGATCATCGATTCGAGCATCTGCGTCGCCGTAATGACCGGCTTGCGCGCCGCGTTGGCCCGCGCGATGATCTCCTTCTGGAGAAGGGGCACCTTCTCGGGCGGGAACTCCACGCCCAGGTCGCCCCGCGCAACCATGAGACCGTCGGCGGCCTCCAGGATCGCGTCCAGATCGTCGATGGCCTCGGGCTTCTCGATCTTCGCGATGACCGGCGTGTCCGCTCCGGTGCGGGCCAGCCGGCGCTTGAGCGCCGCCACCTCCGCGCCCCTGCGGACGAACGAAACGGCGACGAAATCGACGCCCTGCCGGAGCCCGAACGCGAGGTCTTCGAGGTCCTTGGACGTGACGGTCGGCACGCGGAGAGGGACGCCCGGAAGGTTCATCCCCTTGTTCGACGTGAGCGTTCCGCCGGCTTCCACCCGGCAGACGACCTTCTCCCCCCGCGTCTCTTCCACGGCCAAGCGGATCCGCCCGTCGTCGATGAAGATCGTATGCCCCCGCCTTGCGTCCCGCGCGAGCCCCCTGTAACTGCACGGAATCACGAGATCGCCGCCGCGCCGGGCCTCCCGCTCGCTCCCAAGTCCGCCCCCGGCCAGCATCACGCGCTCGCCGATCTTGAGCGTGACGGGGGCCGCCAGCCTCCCCACGCGGATCCGCGGACCCTGGAGATCGAGGAGGATGCCGATCGGCCTGCCGGTCCGCCGGGTCAGGAGGCGGAGCGACCGGATCACGCGCGCGTGGCCGGCGTGCGTCCCGTGCGAAGCGTTGAGACGCGCCACGTCCATCCCCGCCCGGGCGAGGCGCGCGAGGACGGCGGGCTCGCTCGACGCCGGCCCGACCGTGCAGACGATCTTCGCCTTCCGGTCAGAAAAGGAAAAGGAGCGCATCGGCGGTCCCGGTCTCCCAGCGCACAGGAATCATGCGTGAGACCATAGCATCACGCCCCCCAGCCGTCAAATCGCACGGCCTCATCCACCCAGAGCCGTCCAGCGCCGTCCGTGACGCCCAGCCGAACCTTTCGAGCCAGAGGAGGCGCTCGGGGACGTTGGAGGCGCTCGGAGAAGGCGCTCGGGGGAGGCGCTCGGGGACGTTGCCAAATTGTGCAATTACCGACTGCACCAGGAGTTCCGGGCGCTCGGGGCGCTCGG
>CAKKSE010000074.1 GCA_919903025.1 Nitrospiria bacterium
CGGCCTGAAAGTTCAGCCGGAGCGGGCGCTCGACGGTGATCTTGCGGAAGCCGAAGTGCGTGGTCGGGAAGATGCGGCTGACCACGACCTGCTCGTCCTTGCCGTCCTTGGTGACGGTGCGCGTGTCGCCGTCCTTGAAGTCGGCGAGGATCTTCAGGATATCCCGCGCGCGGTCGAGCGGGATCTCGCGCCGCTTGTCGCCCAGGCTCTTGCGCATCGGCGCCCAGAACGACGTGGCGTCGATGAGCTGAACCTTGCCGCGGCGCGCCGCCGCCTTGCGGTTGGTCACGACCCACACATAGGTGGCTATACCGGTGTTGTAGAAGAGCTGCTCGGGGAGCGCGATGAGCGCTTCGAGCAGATCGTTTTCAAGAATGTACCGGCGGATCTCGCTCTCGCCGCTCCCCGCGTCGCCCGTGAAGAGCGGCGAGCCGTTCATGATGATCGCGATCCGCGAGCCGCTTTCCTTCGGGTCCTTCGCGTGCGCGAGCATGTGCAGCAGGAAAAGGAGCTGGCCGTCGCTGATACGCGGCAGACCAGGACCGAAGCGGCCGGCCTTGCCGCGCTCGTGCTCGGCCCGCACGCTCTCTTCATCGCGCTTCCAGTCCTTGCCGTAGGGCGGGTTCGCGATCAGGTAGTCGAAATGCTTGTTTGCGTGGCGGTCGTTCGAGAGCGTGCTTCCATAGGCGATGTTGTCCGCGTCGCGGCCCGTCGGGTCCTTCATGAAGAGATCGGACTTCGAGACCGCCCACGTCTCCGGATTGACCTCCTGCCCAAAAAGGTGGATCTCGGCGTCCTTGTTGATCGCGGGCCGGAGCAGGTCGCCGTTCTTCCGCAGGCCGATGGTGATGTGCTCCTTGGTGATCATGAGCATCCCGCCCGAGCCGCAACACGGATCGTAGACGGTGCGGATCGCCTTCTTGGCGCGAATCTCGGATTCGTCTCCGGCCAACATGAGATCGACCATGAGGTGCACGACGTCCCGCGGCGTGAAGTGCTCGCCGGGGTTCTCGTTGAGCGCCTCGTTGAACTTACGGATCAGCTCCTCAAAGATCGTACCCATCGTGGGGTTGTCGATCCTGTCCGGATGCAGATCCACATTCTTGAAGCGCTCGAGGACCTGGAAGAGGAGCCCCGCCTCGTCGAGCTTGCTGATGGTGTTGTCGAAGTCGAACTTCTCCAGCACCTCGCGCATGTTCGGGCTGAAGCCGGCGATGTAGTTGCGCAGGTTGGCCGCGAGATGCGGAGCATCGGAGAGGAGCTTCTCGAAGTCGTAGCGCGAGGTATTGTAGAACGCGAAGCCCGAGGCCTTGCGGAGCTGGCCACCGAGGTCGTCGAGCTTGCCTTTGAATCTTCCTTGGGTCTCGAGGACCTTGGTCTTGGTGGGGGCCAGCACGCAGTCGAGACGCCGCAGGACCGTGAGCGGAAGGATGACGTCCTGGTACTTGCCGCGCTTGAAGGTGTCGCGGATCAAGTCCGCGACACCCCAGAGGAAGCTGACGATCTCGCTATGGTTCACTGGCCGCCACTCCCTGATGCTTCTGTGTGCGGACCCCGCTTATGAAGCGACAGCGGGCGGAGCCTCGGCCTTCTTCCGTTCCGCGAGGGCGCGGAGCTTCCGGTTCACCCGCTTGGCCCGCCGGTGGGCGATCCCGGCCTTCTTTGCGTCTCCGGCCTCAAGCGCCTGTCCTTTCGCCGTCTTGAACGTCTTGAGCTTCTTCTTGAGATCCTCTTTCGTCGGAGCCGCCTTTTTCGCCTTCGCTTTCTCTTTTGCCATCAACTCCCTCCTTTAGTAGCCGCATCCGCGGCCTGCATCGATCGCGCCTCAGGGACGTATTGCCGTCTGCCCCCGAACCTACATCCACCGGCCGGCTGAGACGGCTCGCCGCATCTCGCGAAAGAGCCTCGCCGCCGTCGGTCCCGGCTTTCCGCCGCCCACGGATTTCCCGTCGAGGCGGACGATTGGAAGAACCTCGACCGTCGTCCCCGCGAGAAAGATCTCGTCCGCCCGGCGAAGGTCCCGCGCCGCCATCCGCTTCTCCGCGGCCGGAATCCCCGCCTCGCGGGCCAGCTCGATCAAACACGCGCGCGTCACGCCGGAGAGGATCGACGGTCCCTCGGGCGGCGTCACGAGGCGCCCCTTCACGACGGCGAAGACGTTGGCCGCCGTCGCTTCGGCGACGAATCCATCGCGGATGAAGATCGCGTCGTCGACTCCGCGCCGTCGCGCCTCCTCGCGCGCCAGGACGTTGGCGAGAAGGTTCACGGTCTTAACGTCGCACCGCGCCCACCGGGGATCGGGAAGAGTCACGGCCCGGATGCCGCGCTCGCGGAACGCCGGATCGGGCGGGACCAGCCGGCGGACCGTCATGACGAGCGCCGGCCGGACGACCGCCGGGTATGGATGGTTCCTCGGCGCCTCCCCCCGCGTCACCTGGACGTAGATCTTCGCTTCCCGGAACCCGCTCCGGCGGATGAGCCGCGAGATCCACCGGGTCAGGCGCTCGTCGTCCCAGGGAACCGGCAGATCGACCGCGCGCGCGCTCCTGCGAAGCCGGGCGATGTGCATCGGAAGGGCGAAGGGACGGCCGCCGTACGTCCGGATCACCTCGTAGACGGCGTCTCCGAACTGGAAGCCGCGGTCCTCGACCGGAACGCGGGCGTCTTTGAGCGGGACGATCCGCCCCTGGATCAGCGCAAGATTGGGCATGATGAGAAAAGAGGGTTGTGTGCGGCGCCGCCCCTAGCCGCCGTGACAAGAACCGAGCAGATCAAGGCCGCAGGGAGGAGCCAACCGGAGGCGTACACGAAGTACGTCGAGGATTGGCGACGACCGAGAACGCAGAGATGCGACGGTTATTGTCACGGCGTCAGACCTCCATGATCTCCGCTTCCTTGTGCGCCAGAAGGTCGTCGATCTTCTTGATCCACTGGTCCGTCATCTTCTGGAGGTCGTCCGACGCCTTCCGGATGTCGTCCTTCCCGACGTGCTCGGCCTTTTCGAGCTTCTTGAACTCCTCGTTGCCGTCGCGCCGGGCGTTGCGGATCGAGACCCGCGCCTCCTCGGCCATCTTCTTCACGACCTTGGCCAACTCCTTCCGCCTCTCCTCGGTCAGGGGCGGGACCGCCAGTCGGACGACCTTTCCGTCGTTCGACGGCGTGAGTCCCAGATCGGACTTCTGGATCGCCTTCTCGATGTCGGGGATGAGCGACGCCTGCCAGGGCTGGATCACGATCATGCGGGGCTCCGGAACGGACAGGCTCGCCACCTGGCTGAGCGGCGTCTCCGTCCCGTAGTACGACACGTGGATCCCGTCCAGCAGATGGGTCGAGGCCCGGCCGGTTCGAACGCTCGCGAACTCGTGCTTGAGCGCATCGAGGGCTTTCTCCATCCTCGCCTGGGACTTCTTGCGGACTTCTTCGATCACGATGTCCCTCCGTGAACGAGCGTCCCGATCGGCTCGCCGCAGACCGCGCGGATGACATTCCCCTCTTCGTTCAGGTTGAAGATCACGATCGGCAGGTCGTTGTCCATGCAGAGGGAGATCGCCGTCGCGTCCATCACCTTGAGGTTGCGCTTGAGGACTTCGATGTACGAGAGATCGGTGAACCGGGCCGCCGTCGGGACGATCATCGGGTCGGCATCGTAGACGCCGTCGACTTTGGTCGCCTTCAGGATCACTTCCGCGCCGATCTCCATAGCCCGGAGGGCCGCCGCCGTGTCAGTCGTGAAGAACGGGTTCCCGGTCCCGGCCGCGAAGATCACGACCCGCCCTTTCTCCAAGTGCCGGATCGCCCGCCGGCGGATGTACGGCTCCGCCAGCTCCCTCATCTCGATGGCCGACTGGACGCGCGTGTCGACCGAGTTATTCTCCAGGAAGTTCTGCAGGGCCAGGGCGTTCAGGACCGTGGCGAGCATCCCCATGTAGTCGGCCGACGCCCGTTCCATCCCCGCCGCCGCTCCGGCCAGCCCCCGGAAGATGTTCCCGCCGCCGATCACGATGCCGACCCGGACGCCGATCTCGACGAGCTGTTTGACCTCCATCGCGACGCGCGCCACGATCGCCGGATCGATGCCGTACCCCTGGTTCCCCATGAGCGCTTCGCCGCTCATCTTGAGGAGGACGCGTTTGTAGCGAGGAGTCGGCATCACGGGATCAGCCGGGCTTGACCTGGGACATGACCTCGGCCGCGAAATCCTCGCTTTTCTTCTCGACCCCCTCGCCCACCTCGAACCGGGCGAAGCGGACGACGGAGAGGCCGGGCACGGCTTTCTTGAGGAACGCGGCGACCGTCTGCTTCCCGTCCGGGTCCTTCACGAAGACCTGGTCCAGAAGACAGACCTCCGAGTAGAACTTCTCCAACCGGCCGGCAACCATCTTTTCTACGATCGCCTCGGGCTTTCCCGATTCTCTTCCCTGGGCCCGGTAGATCTCCCGTTCCCGTTCCAGGGTCTCGGCGGGGACTTCCTCGCGGCGAACATACTGCGGGCGTGCGGCGGCCACGTGCATGGCGACGTCCCGGAGCGCATCGAGCGCCGATGCGCCGGCCGCCCCCTTTCCTTCCACGAGAACGCCGATCCGGCCGCCATGGAGGTAGGACGACACGGCCTCGCCCTCGAACCGCGCGAACCGGCGCACTTCGATCTTCTCGCCGATCTTGGCCACAAGCTCTTTGACCGTCTCGTCGACCGTCTTCCCGCCCCGCGTGGCGGGGCTGGCGAGAAGATCCCCGAGGCTCGCCGGCCGCTCCGCGGCCGCGTGTTCGGCCAGCGCCGCGGCGAATCCCTTGAAATCGTCGTTCTTCGCGACGAAGTCGGTCTCGCAGTTCACCTCGACGACGGCCCCGGCCTTCCCGTCCGGACCCACGCGGACGGCCGCCAATCCTTCGGCGGCGATCCGCCCCGCCTTTTTGGCCAAAGCCGCCAGCCCCTTCTGCCTCAGCAGGTCCACGGCTTTCTCGAAATCGCCGCCCGTCTCGGCCAGCGCCTTCTTGCAGTCCATCATTCCCGCGCCGGTCTTCTCCCGAAGGTCCCTGACCGCGGACGCGCTTACCATCACTGTCATTTTCCGGATCCTTTCCCCGTTGTCGTTGGGCTGTCGAAGAAGCCGCTCTGCGTGTCGCTTTAAGGGGCGGCAGGACCTCCCCGCCGTCCATGCTACGCGGCGGAAACCTCTTGCCCCGCGCCGGCCGGCTGGGACACCTCGCCGGCCGGAACAACCAGCGTCGGCCGGCGCCCGTCGAGGACGGCGTCGGCCATCCGGGACGCTATGAGGCGGATGGAACGGATGGCGTCGTCGTTCCCCGGAATGGGATAGGTAATCCCGTCGGGATCGCAGTTGGTGTCGACGACCGCGATGATCGGGATCTTCATGCGCTGAGCCTCTTTCACGGCGATCGCTTCTTTCTTTACGTCGACGATAAAGACCGCCCCGGGACGGCCGTTCATCTCCTTGATCCCGCCCAGCGTCTTGTCGAGGGCCTCCCGCTTCTTCTCGCTGCGGGAAACTTCCTTCTTCGTGAACTTATCGTACGTCCCGTCCTTGGACATATTCTCGATCTGGCGGAGCTTGTCGATGCTCTTCTTGATCGTCTCGTAGTTGGTGAGCATCCCGCCGAGCCAGCGATGGTTCACGTAGAACATCCCGGACCGGAGCGCCTCCTCGGCGATGACGTCCTGGGCCTGCTTCTTCGTGCCGACGAAGAGGACCGACTTGTTCTCGGCCGATACCTGGCGCGCGAACTCGTAGGCCTGCTTGAACTTCTTGAGCGTCTTCTGGAGATCGATGATGTAGATCCCGTGCCGCTCCCCGAAAATGTACTTCTTCATCTTGGGATTCCACCGCTTGGCCTGGTGGCCGAAGTGGACCCCGGCTTCAAGGAGCTCCTTCATCGTAAGTGCCTGCATGAACCTTCCTCCAAAGGGTTAGCGCCTCCGCCGGCCCAGCCGCCGCTTCCCCCCGTCTTCGAGGCCTTGGCGGCCTTGGCGACACTGGCGGGAAGACGAACGCGGCACCCTGTCGATCGATCGCCGGCGTGTGAGATCGGTCGGGCGAACCCGGCCGTGACATGATCGGGCGGACCCGACCGTGACAAGAAGCGGGAAATTTACCACACGACCCCCGTTCGAGGCAAGCGCGATTGAAGAGGGTCGAGAGCTACTGGCGGGGCTGGGAGGAGGTCCCGGGAGGCATTGCCCCCGGCGGGGGGGCGAAAAGCTCGCGGGGATTGAGGACTTCGATATTGGCGTTGTGAAGGCTTTGGAGGTGAAACTCCCCCTTCATGAACCGCTTGAGCGTCCCGTCGGAGACGAGGGCAACGATCACGGCGGCGTCGAACACGGTAAAGACCGCGCCGATCACAAGACCTTTGTAGACGAGCCCCAGAAACTGGCGCATCCGGCTCCGCGATATTATCCACCTTTCCCACCGGAAAGGAACGGCGCTTCCGAGCCTCTCCCGGAGCCGCCAAAGCTCTGTCACCCTCAGGAACCTGCTCCACCGCCAGGCCATCTCGCAGTATCTCAAGAACCGCTCCTTTTCCGCGGGCGTGTCGCAATATGCCCTTACCTCACTATCGTCAGAATCGTCGCCCAACTTTAGAACAAATCTCACGGCTTTTTTCATCCAAAAAACCCCAGTTCATTCACCGCAGAGGACGCGGAGTACGGAGTACGCGGAGGAAATGTTTTTCGGGCGGTTTTAATGCGCACCGGTCAGGTGAGGTCAATGTTTCTTCCAACCCCCTGGAATCCTGGTCCTTCCGGCTTTCCTGTGGGTATCCCCCGCATGTTGTGGTCTCGGGATGTC
>CAKKSE010000075.1 GCA_919903025.1 Nitrospiria bacterium
CGTGACGACGACCCACAAGATATCGGGGCCACCCACAAGAAACCCGGAAGCGCCTCTTTTGCTTCCAGGCGCCCGCGGAACGCGGCGGGTGTTTCGATCGCGAAGGACGTCCTCCCTGCCAGAATAAGAAGGTCGTGGTCTCCTGTTACGAGGACGACCCTCAGCGTTTTGCCTTTCGCGCCCAGGCCACGGCATCGGCGATATCGGATTCCGCGATCCTCAGCGCGGCCAGCTTCTTTCGGACCTGCCTGGTCTTGTCCTGCCTGAGAGGATCGAGAACGATCCGGCCGTCCTCCCTTCGAACGTCGAAGTACTCCACGCTCGGAAATTGCCCGACGATCTCATTGGGAAGGGTAATCCGGTTTTTGATGGTCATCCTGGCGAGCATTGCCGAATCTCCCGTAAGTAGGGATGCTGGGAAACATACATCGGGAAATCGGTGCTCAGCAAGAGGAAAGCCGTCGCGTCCGGTCAGGGCACGGAGACGGATGCGGGATGCGGGGGGGCCATGGAGGACGCGTGGATGTAGGACAAGCGCCGAGTTCGATTTGCATTCCCGGCGCCACAGGTTGCCAGGCTGGTCCAACCGAAGCCAAAGGGCCGCCGAACCAAGCGTTGCACCTGATTGTTGCGGCGTGCAACATGCTCAGGGTTCAACGTCTCGCGGGCCGTCGCGGCAGAGGAGCTTCGTCGTTCGGCGCTAGGCTCTTGCGCGAATCCGCTATAGACATGTAGAATTTCCGGTGGTCGCACTAGCACTCCTACCCCGATTTGAGGGAGTAAACGCCTATGGCCCCTGCTACCGCGAAACAGAAGGTCCTGGAAGCCGTTCAACAGTTGCCGCCCGACGCGACCGTAGAAGACGCCATGGAGCGCCTCTATTTTCTCGCAAAAGTGGAGCGGGGGCTCGCTCAGGCCGATGCCGGCGAGACGGTGCCCCACGCTCAAGCCAAAGCACGGCTAACCCGTTGAGACCGATGGGAAGGAGCGCAACCGGAAGATATCATAACCATTGATGTGCCATTCGACATCGGGTCTGGCACTGCATTTCGCATGTTCGAGAATTGCAGGTTCAGATTGAGAAAGGAGAAGACCGAATCAGGCGAATCGTAAGCCGCGCCTTTACCGACGATTGTTGACAGCGTCGGATTCCGTGAGGTAACGTCTGCCTCCGTTGATCGGGTTCCCGGGTGATTCCGCGTTTGGCGGAATAGAATCGGGAAGCGGGTGGAACTCCCGCGCGGGACCGCCACTGTATGCGGGGACGAAAGGCGCGTTGGACCCACTGTTCCGTCTGAGGAGGATTTGAAAACCGAACCATTTCCTCTGCCTCCCCCGCCCCCTCCTTACAAATGAGGGGGAACCGCTCTCCGGGGCACAACGGTCACTCCATGCCGCCGGAGCGGCCCACACGACCCCAAGGTCCTCTGCAACGTCCACAAGGTCCTTAGATCTCGGCGCGTCTGCCTAATCGGATCATGGGGCGACGCGCAAGATCAAGTTCTTTCCGCACGCCTTGACGTATTTGCGAATCGTTGCGATAGATGGGGAATGCCTGCCTGTGGCGAGCGACCGTTCCAGGCGCGCGACGGAAGGCGCCTGTGTTCCCATGCGCTTCGCGACTTGCGCCTGAGTAAGCCCCGCCCCCTGACGCGCCTTAAGCAGAGCGTCCAGGAGGGCAGCTTCCTCGCGCTCGATACGCTCAACCTCGGCGCGGACGCCGGGCCGCCGCATCAGTTTCTTGACGAGTTGATCATGTGTGCGCATCTTTGATCTCCTTCATTCGGGCTTCTGCAATCTCGCGCTCGTGCCGCGGCGTGCGGTCCGACTTCTTGACGAAGCTGTGAAGCATGACGATGCGCTTGCCAACAAGCGTGCAGAAGAATACGCGAGCTATGCCTTCTGCGCCCCTAAGCCGCAACTCGAACAAACCCTCGCCAAATGCCTTGGTGTGTGGTTCTCCGAGATTGGGGCCGAGAGCAAGCATGCGACGACTCAACACGATGTACCGCGCAGCGATCGTGTCGGGCAGTTCAAGGATCTGTTCCTGCACAGCTTCGCTATAGCAGCTGATCGTGTAGTCCATCGGACTAAGTCTAACAAATATGTTCTTTTCTCACAACCGAAGATTTACAGATACGCATTGCCCCTGGGCGCAATCCGGTTCGATCCTCTTCTTGCAGATAGGGGAATGGGGCGGCTCCCCTTTGAAAAGGGAGGCGTGTAAGGATTCCACAAATCAATGTCGTTTCACACAGACTCGACGATTGTTGACAGCGTCGGATTCTGTGTGGTAACGTCCGGCTCCGTTGATCGGGTTCCCGGGTGATTCCGCGTTTGGCGGAATAGAATCGGGAAGCGGGTGAAACTCCCGCGCGGGACCGCCACTGTAACCCCGACTCTGAACCTCAGAGTCCAGCTCTTGGCCAGTTGAGCCACTGTCCCGAAAGCGTTCGGGATGGGAAGGCGGCCGGGGGTCGGGGGAGTCAGGAGACCGGCCCGGGGACCTCTCACGAACTCTTCGGACAAGGGAGCGTGTGAGGGATGTTCCGTTTCGGTTCTTCGCCGGCCGGCTCTTGGCGGCCGGGCGTATCTATTTCTTTACTTCACCGGGGGAGTTGCCCCTCACCCCGGCCCTCTCCCCACGGGGGAGAGGGAAAATTCCTCGTTCTCTTCCGCCTGAGCTCTGCTGTTTCGATTCTTGTTCTGATCCTCCTTCTGTTTCCCGTCCTTTCCATACCCCTCCATGCCGGGACATTCACGGACGCGCTGGGCCGCACGGTCGTCCTTCCCGACTCTCCTCGCCGGATCGTCTCTCTTGCCCCTCACTTGACCGAAATTCTCTTCGCGGTCGGGGCCGGCGACCGCGTTGTCGGCGCGACGGCGTTCTGCGACTACCCGGAAGCCGCGAAGCGCGTTCCGCGGATCGGCGGGTTCTCGGATCCATCGATCGAGCGTGTCCTGGCGGCCCAGCCGGACCTCGTGATCGCAACGCTCGTTGGAAACCGGCGGGAGATCGTCGAGGAGCTGATCCGGCTCGGTCTTCCGGTCTACG
>CAKKSE010000076.1 GCA_919903025.1 Nitrospiria bacterium
GGGTGAAGAAGCCGAGCTGAGACCCGTTTTTCAATCTCACCCCCACCCTGTCCCTCCCCCATCAAGGGGGAGGGGATCTGATTTTCAAGCCGCGTCTCGATGCGGCCGCCGGTTCGGGTTTAGAACCTGAACGACCCCGAGAACGTGATCTGCCGCCCTCCGGCCGGGAAGGCCGGGGCGATGTCGTACTCCTTGTCGAACAGGTTCAGGAGGGCGAGCGTCATCCCGACCCGCTTGTCGAACGGCTCCCATGTCGCCGCGAGGTCCGCCGTCGTGACCGCCGCGAGGCGCGTCGCGTTCGTGTCCTCCCAGTACCGCTGACCGATGTAGTTTCCGTAGAGGCCGACCTTCACCTTCATCGGATCGGCCCATACGAGTCCGAGCCTCGCTTCGTGCTGAGGAACGAGGGGCATCTCTTTCCCCTTGTTGGCCCCGTTGGAACGGTTCTCCGAACTGCGGTTCACGTACCGGGCCTGGAGAGAGATCCGGTCGGTGAGGAGGGTATTCAGCGCGCCGCCGAGAGATGTCAGCGCCGCCCGCTCGGGCGCGTAGATGCCGGCTGACGTCCCTCCGCGCACGCGCTGGTGCTCGGCCCAGGCGGAGATGAACGAACGGGTCCCGATCTCCCCTTCCCATCTCGCTTGAATGTCCGTCACCTTCGAACCGACGACGAGGAACGTCTCGTCCACGACGAGGCCGCCGGCCTCCTGCGGGGCGAGCGAGGCGAACTCGTGGGTCTTCATCCGCTGGGCGATCCCGACCCTGAGCGTTTGTCCGGGCGAGAGAGAGATCTGCGAAGCCGCGTGCGGGCCGATGAGAATCTGGTAATCGTTCATGCGGCCGAGTCCTTCGGCCCTGAGCCCGAGATCGAGCATGACGCCGGGCGTCGCCCAGAACTTGTCTCCCGCGTACCCGAACCCTGCACGGATCTTCTCGTCCGTTCCAGGAAGGTAGGAGAGGAACGTCGAAATCGGGCCCTTGAGCGAAGGCGGAAGGGCGTTCAGGTTCTCGCCGTACGCGAGGTTGAGCGGATACGCCAGCTCGAAGGAGTTCGTCTGAAGGCGCCGGGTCTCGTAATATCCCCCCCCGCCCGTGATGGAGTGGGATCCGAAGTTCCCCGTCCAGCGGAGGTCGCCGCCCTTCGTCAGGTCGGCCTGCTTCCACTTGATGAGCGCCGTGCCGCCCATCGGGTCGCGGATGACCTTCTCCTTGTCGTGGTCGTAGAGGAAGCGGAGCATCAGGCGGTCGTCGCCGGCGAGCTTCTGCGCGTAGCCCAGGTTGATGTTGTACGTCGTTTCCTTGTACTTCCCGACCGGCCCCATCAGGAGGACGAGCGGATCGATTAGGGGTGTTCCGGCTTTCTCGTAGTCCCAGGCGAAGGTGAAGAGGACTGACTTGTCGGGTCCGATCCGGTGGCCCATCCCGATATCGAATCCCTTGTTCTTCCATTGCCCGTCGGCGAGCACGCCGCGGTACTGCTCGTCCTCGACCGCCAGGTAGTAGGCGGACGGACACTTGGCGTCGGGACAGCTCCCGCTCGCCGTCAGGTGATACTCGCGGCCGTGCAGGCGGATCCTGTCCGTCGCTTCGAGCGTTGCGGTGATCCCGCTCGCCCTCTTGTTCTCGACGGGGTGATACCGGTTGGGGAGATAGACGGCGAGGGGATCGAGCATGAGGCCGAGGAGCGTCTCGCCCGAGCCAGCCACGGCGTTGCCTTGCGATTCGTTCACGAGCCCCTGGAAGAGGTGCGTGGAAGCCCACGTGGGCGCCACGCTTCCTTGCCGGGCGGCGAGGGCGGCCGTCCATTCGGCAAGGCCGAACGCGGCGTGACCCGCGCCGACGTGCGGGAAGCCGTCCCGCGTCGCCGGGATCTTGTCGGGCGGCGGCGCGTACGCTTTCAGCATCGAGAGCGCCTTGTTCCCGCTCTCGACGGCTTCGCCGAGCTGGTATCGGTCAGTCTGGGCCGTTGCCTGGACCAGGGCGGCGGTGGAATCGCCGGCCGGCGCGGCGGTTTTCGCGGCTGTTTCCCCCGCGAATGTTCCGGTTGGCGACAGTGCGAGCAGACAACAAGAGACGCTGGCCGCGATCCATCTCATAGCTTCCCTCCCCTCGGGCTTCTCAGCCGGCTGGTCGCGCCGTTCGACAAGCGGACGGCACCGCCGGGAACTCCTGCGATCAGGACGAATCACAGACGGAATCGGTCGCCTCTTGAGAGGCAAAAGGCGGCGAAAGCCTTTGAAATGTAGCCCAAGGGGGGTGGGGAGTCAAGAAATGGGATTTGGCAGGGAGGGTAATCCGCAAGTCACCAATTGAACCTCCCCCGTCGAAGCCATGTGCCGAACCGACCACTCCCCGGTTCTCCTGGGTACGGGTCAGGGTTCTTCTTGCCTTCCCAGTGCATCTTGAACCGGACAATGGGTGCCGAAGGATCGGACGTGCGGTCGATGGTGACGACTAGGAAGTTCCGCGAGGGGTAGCGTGGCTTTATCGAGACGTCCACCTGCTGTTGCGATTCAGTTCTGATGGCGAAGGAACTGCTGACCTTTCTTACAAGCGAATCCAAACAGCCAGCAGGTCTATTGCTTATCGGCGAACTCGTGGCCTGGACGATCTTCAAGCCAGTGCCCTGAAGCTTCGCTTCCGCAAACGTGCCCACATGCACGTCTCCACCCAGAATGAACACCTGTCGAGTCCGACCGTTCGCGAGCCAGTCGAACAGTCTGTCCAGGAGCCACTTGCGGTCCGCCTTGTTGATTTCGTGGGACCACTGATCGGCCACGTCCGACGTGGGAAACCATGTCCATCGGGGAGATAGATGGAACATTGGGACCGAGGAGACGACGAAAAGAAGCTGAGATGCGCTGCATTCGTCCCGGACGAAACGGACAATCCAGTCTCGCTGGGCGTCTCCCAATAGCTGGCGGTTCCAGGACTGCCGGTGTCCTCTGAGATCGAGGACCAGGAAAGCCGCTTTCCCAACGTGGAAGCCGTAGTAGAGCGCGCTGGGGTCCGAGGGATTCTGGGGGTTATGGGAGTGCTGGAATTCCACGTACGCTTTTCGAGCGGCCTGAAAGATGGATTGGTGCGCCAGGTAGGCGTGCTCCGGCTCGGAACCCCATCCGTTCGTGATTTCGTGATCGTCCCAGATCATGTACTGGGGAATATCGGCCATTGCTTCCCGGACGTCCGGCAGGCCCAAGTATTGGGGATAGAGAGACCGGTACAGTCTCAGGCGCTTTGCGAAACGGCTCGGATCGTCCTCGGAAAGGGCTAGGCTCTGTTGCCAGGCCTGCCCTGCTTCATCCGCGTAGACCTGATCGCCGACGAGAAGAAGAAATCTGGCCTGTTCCCGGATCAATTCCGCCCGGAGTGCGCGCCACATCACCGTCCCGCGAGGCTGTTTGTACTTGAAGGGCTGATGACAGGAGGCCACGGCGAACGCAAGACGGTCGGGATGTTGTTCGGGAAGGGTCATGAAAGTATGAAGATCATCATGAAGCTTTCGGGCGTCGTGGATAAGCCTGTAGTAGTAGCGGCGGTCGGGTTCGGGGAGCGGGATTTCGCAAACGCCGGTGAGCCCGGCTTCGGGTGAGGTCTCGATTGGGAAAGGAGAGCCGGAGATGGGACGCGTTCCCTGGGAATCGAGGAAGACCTCGCACCTTACGGCGGTCTCGCCTTGGGCGGGCTGATCGGTATGTGCCCAGATTCGGGCGGAGTTCTTCGTCACGTGGCCGACGATCGGGCCGAGGATGAGGTTTGTCATGGAGGGATTCCTGGCCGTATGAGTTGGCGGTTTACGATTACGCGACCTGTCTCACGACCAAGACCTCCTCCCCCAGCATGTCGACGATCTTGATTGCCACGGTGGTATCGCCGCTACGAGCGGGAAGCTCGTAGGCCCCTTGGACAAGGTCGGTCTTCTTCGCCGGCACGTCGGCGAGGGCGACGTTGAAGACCTTTCGCCCTCTGGGGAGAGGGGTAGGGTGAGGGGCTTCTCTTCCTCTGTACTCATCTGCTCCCGAATGATCGTCTGCAACCGCTTGGCCGCGGTCTGGATCGCGCCCTTGTTGATGTCACAGCCGATCTAGCGCCGCCCGAGCTTTTGTGCAACCGCCGCCGTCGTGCCGGAACCGATGAAGCAGTCGAGGATGAGGTCGCCGGGGTTGGAGGAGGTGCGAATAATTCGATCCAGGAGGGCTTCCGGCTTCTGGGTGGGGTAGTCGCCTCGCTCAAGCGCAGTCGGGATTTGCTGAAATGACATGATATCGTACCACACATCCCCAACGGCCTTCCCTTCCGCAAGTATATCGTCAAGGTAGCGGCGTTCCCCGCGGCCATCGAAGTACTTCCGGCCGTCTTCATCCGCCTTGTCGAAGCGGTCTATGAACTCCTTACGATGAGGTTGCCTCTGCTTGTTGAAGCAAGCTGGGTCTCCCTTCACGTAGTAGAGGATTGAGTCGTGGCCTCGTATCCAGTTTTCGGCTAGCGTTTTGTAGCCGGACAGAACCGTGATGTCCCAAATGACTTGGCGACGGGAACACTCTCTGCCAAACACCTCGTCCATGAGCACCTTGATGTAGTGCTCCTGCGCCTCGTCCATGTGCACGTAGATCGCGGCACCTGGAGCCAGCAACTCCTTCAACAGCATCACCCGCTCGTACATGAACTGGAGGTAGTTGTCGTTGGCCCAGATGTCCGTGTATTGAATCTGCTCGCCAAGAGTGTAGCTTTCGCTGTCGAGCTTGGCAGTCCCCTTGGCGCCGCGCAACGATACTTTGCGGACATAATCCGCCCCGGAGTCGAACGGCGGGTCAATGTAGATCAGGTTCACCTTGCCACGAAACCCGTTGGCCAGCAGGTGCGCCAGCACTTCCTTGTTGTCGCCGTGGAACAGGAGGCCGCCCTTGGGATAGGCCGAGGACCAGTCATTCCAAATCCCCCCGGTTTCGCCGACCCCCTTTGCCAAAGGGGGTGACGCGACAGCGGCGGGGGATTCTTCAGGGGCGAACGTTTCGATGTGTTGGGCGGGAAATGCGGTGACGTGCGAGAGCGGCCGTTTGCCGACCCACGTGAGCATTGGCCGCCCCTTGGCCGGCGAGATCTTGACGTCAGTTTTCGTCGTGGGCGCAGGAGGCGCCACGGCTTTCTTTTTCATGCGCGCGTCATTCCCGTTCGGTCCCCCGGTGCCCGCCTCATTTGCGTTCCGTTCTCCTCCGCGTTCCGCGGCTTCAACCAGCCGTTCGCTAAACCTGCCTAAGCGCCTCTTCCAGATATCGGCCGATGCGGTCTTTGTTGGCTGAGAGGCTGGAAAACTGCTTTTCACAAACGTCGCTGAAGCGGGCCAGGACCTTCCTGTTGACCTCTTCCTGATCTTCGAAGACCGCGACGGAGCGGAACGACAGGCCCCACCGCTCGAACTGGAGCAGGCCGATTGTGGCATCCCGAACCTTGTCGTCGTTCGGCAGGGCGTAGACGAAGAGCGGCCGGGCCGTCCCGTTGACCCGGCAATCGACTACGTACTTGCCTTCAGGATCGTGGGTCGGATCGTTCCAGTCGAAGCGACGGCGCGATTCGGGAACCCGCTCCTGCATGAAAGCGCGGAAGTCTTCCATGAACGTCGAGCGGACCCGATCGCGCGAGAGGTAGGTCACGTCCGAAATCTTGAGCAGTGCCTGGACGAAGCTGTAGAGCGCATCCCCATACCGCTCATCCCGAACGCCCAAGACCAGTTCTCCGTTCCGGTCGTCGACCGAAAAGGCGGAGAGCGCGCTCGTGATGATCTTTTGCCGCGTCCCGCGCTGGAGGTCTTTTTCGTCCAGATCGTAGGTGAGGTGCATGTAGGTGTGCCCCTCGTCCGAGAGAATCCATCGTCCTCCTTCGCGCTTCAGGACAATGGCGAGATGGTCGCCGTCCTCGAACAGGAAGGGGGTGAACACCCGGTAGCGGTCCACGCCTTCGGAGGCAAGACGGAGACTCTCGCAGACTTTTTCCTTGAAGTCCCGCTCAATGGTCTCGATGGGCATGGCTACTGCTCCTCCGCAAAGAGATCTCCTTGCGCCGCTGGAGGCACGTCGAATCCGCAGTCCGCCAGCATTGCGCGGATGGCCCCTCGGAAGTCGGCGAAACGGGCGGTCGGTTCGGCATGGGAGTCCTCGCGCAATCCCGACTCGTTCTGGTAGTGTTCGGTCGCCGTGTGTACATGGAAATCGTAGAACGTCTCCCGCTCAAGGACGTTCGTATGCTCATGACTCCTGCCATTATACCGCCGAAGCCGGAAAAGCTGGTTCGTTTTCGGCGGCCGGTAGGCAAGGATAACCGAGAAGTCGAGCGGATTGAACTCGCTCTGCCGAAGGATCAGTCGAAACTCGGACCCTTCGGCTCCGTTCACGTCCAACTCCCGCTCCTTGTGGCCGCGCTTTGGCTTGGTCTGGGTGCGTTCCCTGTAGTCGGGAGGCAGAGGTTTCCGTTCGGCCAGAAGGCGGGAAATCTCCGTCTCGCTCAGGCGAATCTCCATCGTGCCGCTTCTCCCGATTGCCTCGGCCGGATCTATCCAAGGAGCCGATGAGCCGCCCGAACCTGATCGACCGTGACGGCGTCCGTGGCCGTAAAGATCATCTCGTACTTGATGCGGTCGGGGTTCATCTCTTCCCACTTGCGAAGGGCCATGGCCTTGCGGCCGCGCTCCCCGTCGAGCGGGTGCGTGCGGTCGCGTTCCCTCTTGATTTCGACAATGATGACCTTCCCCGTGCCGGGATTGCCGCCCGCTTCCGGTTTCTTGCGGATGACGAAGTCGGGCGTGTAGCGGCGCCACTTGCCCTTGTCGTCCTTGTATTCGACGAAGAAATCGGTCTTTCCGGGGTCCGTCAAGGCCCCGGTGAAGTAGATGTCCTCGACTTCTGTAGGTTTCAGATTCAGATGGTACAGCATCTGCTCGAAGAAACTCTTCTCGGGGTTGGAGTCGAAGTTGTAAGGGTCGTAGTGGAAGCCGAAAGGCCCCGCCTTGTCCCGCCAGATTTCGAAACGGGCCAGAAGGCTCTCGCGGTCTTTCGGGTAGACGATTTCGGCCGTATAGATTTCCGCGCCATCGGCGTCCAGCTCTCTTGCGAAACCCTCCGGCTTGACGAGGGCAAGGGCGACATCCACCTTCTCTTCTATCACGTCGTAGAACCGGGTCTGTCTTTCGATCTGGTCGGCGAGTTCGCCAATGTGTGATTCGGGGATCTCTTCGTCCCTGTAAAGCCTTCTCAATTCGTCGTAGACCCGCCACAGATCGAGCCGGTAGCGGGTGGAGAGGTCCACAGCCGCGGCATAGGCGTCGAGGCCTTCCGGCAGGGTTTCGATGATGAGTGCGTCTCCCACCTGCCGAAGAACGCTTGGGGTCGCCGCCTGTTCGGCGACGGTGAAGGTTCGCTTTTCCAGCAAATCGCCAACACTGCCCAAGGGCCGCTCAAGAATGAGGGGAGGGAATTCGCCTTCCCTCTTGACTACGGTCCGAATGACGCGCGTCACGACAACGGGTGGCAAGTCGAGCTTCTGGAGGACGATTCGGGTGCGGCGTGTTTCCTCTCCTGTCCGGTTGAGATCGGAAATGGTCTCTCCATACGTTTCCTGCAACTGACGGTCGAGAACGCCGAAGTTGTCCGTGGAAAGATAGACGCGTGCCTTCATTGTGTTGCCGGGGACTTGGCGTAGGCAACGGGTGGCGGCCTGGAGAACGAAGTTGTTGGATGTCTTGAGCTTGCGGGCCAGAGCGCAGGCAAAAAGGCTGGGGCAGTTCCACCCCTCGGTCCCCTTGTTCACGAGCAGAATCACGCGATGTGGCGCCGCCGGATCGTTCAGGCGGTTGAAGGCGTCGATGTCGGTTTGCTTTGTGAGCGACTCGTCAGAGGTGTTGACCAGGCAGAGGGCTGGGCTCTGGCCTGCCTTGACGAGCGCTTTGTCGATGGCCGGTTTCAGTTCCTTCAAGTCATCGGTCTGGGGGAAATAGATCGCGAGTTTCGCGGGCGCGCCGTTGGGCAGTTGCACGCCTCCGTAGTCCCTGAAAAAGTCCTCGACGACGTAGGCCACATATTTCTTGGCGTTCCCGTCGAAATCGTAGGCCTGAATATTGCCCGCCAAGTCCTTAAGGATTCCGTCCCGGATTCCCTCGGAAAGGCCGTACCAGATGACCACGTCCTTCAGCGGCTGGCGCTGGAAGTACGGTGTGCCAGTCGTGTTGACGACGCAAAGAAGGTTTGTGTTGGCCGCCAGGTAGTCCACGGTCTTACGGACCTTCTTAAGTTCCGTGTCGAGCGATTGTCCGTAGGTGTGATGCGCCTCGTCCGAAAACACGGCCAAGTGTGGGAGGCTCGCGATAGCCTGAAGGCGGAGGTTTGCCACTTCCGCGCGGGCCTCATCCTCCCGATTGCCCGTCTCGGTTTCCCGCGCCCATTCAAGGATTTCCGCAATGGCCGGGAAAGCCTCGCAGGTGTACCCGTCGGCCCGCCAAGAGTCCACTCGTACCGCAATCTGCTGGTGCAGGTGCATCATGCGGGGTCTCTCTCGGCAAGATGAGGGTTGTTGCCTTGCAGGGCCATGACAACGCCACTCCTTGTGGTCCGCGCAATACTATCACACATCTCGCCGTTTTCTACATGAACGAGGACGTGAAGCTCGACTACCTCTATGCGGGTGTCTGCTTGATGGGCGCGGTCTACTTCATGTTCCGCTCGGCGGGCGCGGCTACGGCCTGAGAGAGCGTCATCCTGATCGACAACCCCCTGCAGCCGCGGGAGCTAAGGGAGTCTCTGGCCCCGGAGCGGATTTACGACGGCGATTCCGCCTTCGGATTGGAACCCGGAATCCGCCGTAAGAAGGCATCGAACCCCGAATTCCTTCATGCATCCGACGAGCGTCGCATCGTAGACATCCGCCCCTTCTTTCCTCCGGCTCACGGCCCACTCCAGGGTGTATGCGACCGACATTTCGCCCGGGATCAGAAGGCGCGATTCGTTCCTTATGAGTAAGACGATCTCAGCCGCTGCGACGGGAGACAAAGGCCGGGGCCTGGAGCGCCGGTGAGTGATTTGCGCATAGAGCTCGAACAGGATCTGCGGCGAGACCGCGGCTTCGCAGCCGGCGTCGGGAAGGCCGGCGAGAGCTTTCCGGGCGGTTGCATGATGGGGGCTGTCCGCGTCGAGGGCGTAGACGAAGATGTTCGTGTCAACGAGAACGAGATCCATACAGCTCCTTGCGGGTGAGAGGGGGGCGCCCGCCGAGGTGTATCTCGGGTAGGGCGGACAGAGGCCGTTTTGTTCTCTGAATGTAGCTCGCCGCGGCGCGCCGAATAATGTCGCTCTTGCTCGTTTTCTCCTTCTTGGCGATCTGCTTTAGGTCGGCGACCAAGCGTTGCGGCAAAAGAACCTGCGTTCGAACCGTCTTTTCCATATGTCCTCCAGTGTGTATGGCTTATACACAACTCTAACGGTCGTTCCTCCCTCCGTCAAGCAGGAAGAGAGCCGTTCCATGCCGGCCTCGGGATCCCGTTCGATCAGGAGCGAAGGAGCGACCGGAGGGCGAGCCAGAGGTACCAGGGGCGCTCGCGGACGCGGCGGAGGGTGTAGGGGAGCCACTCGGCCCCGAAGGGGACGTAGATCCGGACTCCGTGCCCCTCCGCGAGAAGCCGTTGCTGGAGGTCGGGGCGGATGCCGAGGAGCATCTGAAACTCGAATCTCCCGGGCGGGGCGTTCAGGCGGCGGGCCAAGTCTTTCGCCGCCTGAATCAAGACGGCGTCGTGCGTGGCGATTGCCGTGTCACGCCCTTCCCGCAGGAGCCGATCGAGGAGGCGGAGGAAGCTGGCGCGGATCTCGTTCATCCGCGTGTGGGCGATCGTTGCCGGCTCTTTGTACGCGCCCTTCACGAGGCGGACGGAGGCTCCCTCGGCGAGGAGGCCGGAGAGGTCCGCCGCGCTTCGCTTGAGCCGGGCCTGGAGGGCGATCTGGACGCTTCCCGGGAACTTGCCGTTCAGCCTCCGGTAGATGGCAAGTGCGGCGTCCGTCGTGGACGAGTCTTCCATGTCGATTCCCACGCGGATTCCGCGGAGAACGGCGTGCCCAGTCACCGTTTCAAGGAGCCCGAGGCAGAATGCCTCCCCTAGTTCCAGGCCGAGGTGCGTCGGCTTGAGGGCGATCATGGCGCCCAGGTTCTCGGCGGCGAGGCGCTCGACGAGGTCCTCGTACGAACGCGCGGCCGTCTTTGCGTCCTCCTCCCGGCGGACGTGTTCTCCCAGGAGGTCCAGAATTGAAGAGAATCCCCGCGCGTGAAGCGTCCGGGCCACGGCGAGGGCGTCTTCGACCGTCTTTCCGGCGATGAACCGGCGGGCGAGAGGGAAGAGAAGGCGGGACAGCACGCTCATCTCGCTACGGCACGATCCGCGTGCCGGCCTTGCCTTCGAAGCCGGCCTCGATCTTGTCCGGTGTGGTGATGACGACCATCTTGCCGCCCTTTTCGAGGAAGTCGATCGCCGCCTCGATCTTGGGCCCCATGCTTCCCGGCAGGAACTCGCCCGCTTCAAGATACGCGCGCGCGCGCTTGACGGTCATGGCGCCAATGGGAACCTGGTCGGGCTTCCCGTATCCCGTGCAGACCTGCTCGACGGTCGTTCCGATCAGGAGGGCGCTCGCGCCGATCGCGGCGCCGAGCAGGGCCGCGGTCAGGTCCTTGTCGATGACGGCGTCCACGCCCCGGAGAAGACCGGCCTCGCTCCGGACGACGGGGATGCCGCCGCCGCCGGCCGCGATGACGGCGATGCCCGCCTCCGCCATCCGGCGGATCGCGTCCTCCTCGACGATGCGGAGCGGGCGGGGCGACGGGACGACGCGGCGCCACCCCCGGCCCGCGTCCTCGCGGACGGTCCATCCCCGGTCAGCGGCGAGGGCCATCGCCTCGGCCTTCGTGTAGAACGGCCCCACGGGCTTTGCCGGGTTCGAGAAGGCCGGGTCGGCCGGATCGACGAGGACCTGGGTGACGACGGCGGCGATCGGGAGATCCGGGCCGATCTCGTTCTCCAGCGTCTGCTGGACGAGGAGGCCGATCTCCCCCTGCGATTCGGCGTCGCAGACGTAGAGGGGCATCGGCGCGGCGCGGTCGTACGCGGCCTCGGTCTGGAGAAGCAGGTTCCCGACGATGGGGCCGTTTCCGTGCGTGAAGACGACCTGATATCCCCGCCGGATCAGCCGGGCCGCGGGCGCGACGGCTTCGCGCATGTGGGCGAACTGCTCCTCGATGGTTCCCCGCTCGCCGGGGCGGATGAGGGTATTCCCGCCCAAGGCGACGACGAGCCTCTTCACCCGTGCTCCTTGAAGAACGCGTCCAGCGCATCGGCCAGCGTCGGCCGGCCCGCGTCCACGGCCTCATAAGTGACGCGAATGACCGGCTTATCGATCTTCGCGATCCGCTCGAGATCGACCGGTGTCGCGACGACGACCACGTCGCAAGGCGTGCGCCGGATGGAAGCGGCCAGGTCTTCCACCTGCGCCGGCGAGTACCCGATGGCCGGAACGACGTCGCCCAAATGAGGACAGGCGGAAAAGGCGTGTTTGATCAGGCCGAGGGCGTAAGGGCGGGGATCGACGATCACCGCGCCGGCCGCGCGTGCTGCGATCGTCCCCGCGCCGTAGGCCATCCCGCCGTGCGTGAGCGTGGGGCCGTCCTCGACGACGAGGGCCCGCTTGTCCTTGAGCTTCTTGACCCCCGGCGCGCGGATCGCGAGGTTCATCCGGACGATCTTCGCGCTCGGGTTCACGCGGCGGACGGTTTTCTCCACGGCGGCCATGCTTTCCGCGGAAGCCGTGTTGGCCTTGGAGACAACGACCACGTGCGCCCGCCTGAGGCCGGCCTCGCCCGGGTGGAACCGGGTCTCGTCGCCGGCACGGAGGGGATCGGCGACGACGATCTCGAGCGAAGGATGGAAGAACGAGAAGTCGTTGTTTCCTCCGTCCCAGAGGATCGTGTCCCCTTCCTTCTGGGCCGCGGCCAGGACCGCCTCGTAGTCGATCCCCGCCATGACGGTCCCGCCGAGCGCGACGATCGGTTCGAACTCCTCCCTCTCCTCGATCGAGAGCCCGGCTTTGTCCAGATCCCTGATGTGGGCGAATCTCTGGACCTTTCTCGACGCGGAGAGATCGCCGTACGGCATCGGATGGCGGACGATGACGGGCTTCTTGTTCCGCTGGGCGAGGGCCTTGAGAAGATAGCGCGTGACGGGCGATTTGCCCGCGCCCGTTCGGACGGCGCAGACGGAGATGACGGGGACCCGGGCGTGGAGCATCGTCGATTCGGGTCCCAGGATCCAGAAATCGGCCCCCGCGGCAAGGGCCTTCGACGCCGCGTGCATGACGTCTTCGTGCGCGACGTCGCTGTATGCGAAGACGACCCGGTGAACGCCGTGCTCGCGGATCAAGGCGGGGAGCTCGTCCTCGGCGTGGATCGGAATTCCCTGGGGGTAGAGGGGGCCGGCGAGCTCGGGTGGGTAGGTCCGGCCGGCGATCCCCGGAATCTGAGCGGCGGTGAAGGCGACGACTTCGAACCCCGGTTTTTGCTTGAAGAAGACGTTGAAGTTGTGGAAGTCGCGGCCCGCGGCCCCCATGATCACGACGCGGATGCGGCTGCGATCCCCCTCACCCCGGCCCTCTCCCGCCAGGGGAGAGGGGAAAGATGGAGTGCCCTCTCCCGCCAGGGGAGAGGGGGAAAATGGGGCGCTCTCTCCCTCGGGCGGGAGAGGGGATGTCTTATGCCGAGCCATCGAGCGCTTTTTCGAAGATGTCCAGGCCCTGGTCCATCTCGGCGTCCGTCGCGATCAGCGGGGGGATGAAGCGGATCACGTGCTTGTCCCGGCCGCAGTCGATCAGGACGAGCCCCCGCTCCTGGCAGGCTGAGCGGACCTTCCTGCACGCTTCGGGATTGGGCGAGCCGTCCTCCTTCACGAACTCGATCCCGATCATGAGGCCCGGGCCGCGGACGTCGCCGATGGCGGAAAAGCGCCTGGACAGATCGACGAGTCTGTCTGTCGCCCGGCGGCCGAGGGTGAGGGCGCGTTCAAGGAGCCCTTCCCGCTCGATCACGTCGATCGTGGCCAGGGCCGCGGCGCAGGCGACGGGGTTTCCGCCGAACGTCGTCCCGTGGGCCCCAGGGGACCACTTCTCCATCGTCTCCGGCCGCGCGACGATCGCCGAGAGGGGGAATCCGGAGGCGATCCCCTTGGCGATCAGCAGGACGTCCGGAACGACGTCCGCGCCCTGGCAGGCGAAGAACCTCCCGGTCCGCCCCATCCCGCACTGGATCTCGTCGAAGATCAGCACGATCCCGTGCCGGTCGCACGTCTCGCGGAGATATTTCAGGTATTCCGCCGGCGCGGGGACGTAGCCGCCTTCGCCCTGGATCGGTTCGATGATGACGGCCGCGACCTCCTCGGGGGGGATCACCGTCCGGAAGATCCGCTCAAGGTCGGCGCGGCATTCGAGGCCGCAGGCGTCGCGGTTGCGAGAGGCGGGGCAACGGAAGCAGTACGGGAAGTCGGCGTGGTAGACGGCGGGGAGGAGGGGATGGGTCCGGCGGCGGTACTTCACGTTCGACGTGGTGAGCGAGACGGCGCCGAGCGTCCGGCCGTGGAACGCTCCGGTGAAGGCGACGATCCCCTGCCGGCCCGTGACGAAGCGCGCGAGCTTGATCGCCCCGTCGACCACCTCGGCGCCGCTGTTGGAGAAGAAGCAGGAGGCGAGCCCCGGCGGGGCGATCGTTCCGATCTTCTCGGCCAAAGCGACCATCGGCTCGGTCCGGTAGACGTCGCTCGTGTGGATGAAGGCGTCGATCTGGGCCTTGGCCGCCGCGACGACGGCGGGATGGTTGTGCCCGATGTTGGCGACGGCGAGGCCGGAGGAAAAATCGAGATACCGCCTGCCGTCGGAAGACGTGATCCATGCGCCCTCGGCCTTGACCGCATGGATGTCGGTCACGAAGGCGAGCGACGGCGCGATGACGGCCCTGGATCGGGAGATGATATCTGTCATCGAGACACTATGGCCGCCCGCGGTCCGGGCGGTCGGGCGGCAGGGCGCGTTCTCATTCGCAGTTTCTCCGATTCACCCATTCACCGATTCACCGATTCATCCGCTCATCCCCGGTCGATCTGGGCTTTCTGGAGCCGGCCGGAGAAGTCCCGGTAGATCACCTTCCACTTCGTGAAGAAGTCGAGGGCGCCGCCGCGCCCGCCGGCCTCGCGCGGGCCGCTTCCGCTCCCTTTCGTTCCGCCGAAGGGAAGCTGGATCTCCGCGCCGATCGTGGAGGCGTTGACGTAAACAAGCCCCGTATCCATGTCGCGCTCGGCGATGGCCGACTTGTTCACGTCCCGGGTATAAATCGCCGACGACAGGCCGTACTTCGTCCCGTTCACGATCTCGATGGCGTGCGCCAGGTCTCGCGCCCGGATGACGGCGACGACCGGGCCGAAGATTTCCTCCCGGGCGATCCGCATCTTCGGGTCCACGTCCGCGAAGACCGTGGGTTCGATGAACCACCCTTCGGCCAGACTGCCCGAGACCTTGCGCTTCCCGCCGCAGAGGAGCCTCGCCCCTTCCTTCCTGCCGATCTCGATGTAGTCCAGAACCTTGTTCATCTGCTCCTGGCTCACGACGGGTCCCACGTCCGTCGAAGGATCGAGACCGTCGCCCAGCCGAAGGGCTTTCGCCCGGCCGGCGAACTTCTCCAGAAAGGAGTCGCAGACCTTCTCATGGACGACGATTCGGGCGGCGGCGGTGCATCGCTGGCCGGACGTGCCGAACCCTCCCCAGATTGCGCCTTCCACGGCCAGGTCCAGGTCCGCGTCGTCCATCACGACGATCGCGTTCTTCCCGCCCATCTCCGTGGAGACGGACCGGTGAAGGGCGCCGCAGGCTTGCTCGATTCCCTCGCCCGTATCGCACGATCCGGTAAAAGACACGGCGTCGATCCCGGCGTGCGAGACCAGCGCCCCGCCCGCCTCGGAGCCCGTCCCATGGACGAGGTTGAGGACGCCGGGCGGGAGGCCGGCCTCGACGAGAATCTCCACGAGCCGCGTCGCGCAGACGGGCGTGAGCGACGACGGCTTGAAGACGACCGTGTTGCCGCAGACGAGCGCGGGAAAGATCTTCCAGGCGGGGATGGCCACCGGGAAGTTCCAGGGTGTGATGAGGGCGCAGACGCCGACGGGCACGCGGACGCTCTTCGCGTCCTTGTCGGGAAGCTCGGAGGGGACCGTCTCGCCGGAGAGCCGCCGGCCTTCACCCGCCATGTAGAAGGCCATGTCGATCGCTTCCTGGACGTCTCCCAGGCCTTCCTTCAGGACCTTTCCCATTTCCCGCGTGACGAGGCGGCCGAGATCCTCTTTTCTTCGCGCCAGAAGCTCACCCGCACGGATGAGGACCTCGCCCCGTCGCGGTGCGGGCGTGAGCCGCCAGGCGTCGAATGCCCGCCGGGCCGCGTCGACGGCGGCATCAACCTCGGCCTCCGAAGAGCGGGGAACGCGGGCCAGGACGTCCGACGCGCGGGCCGGATTGACGCTCTCGATCGTATTCGAAGGGGGCGGTTCGGTCCATCGGCCGCCGATCAGGTTCCGAAGCGTCTCGGGCATGGCTTGGCCTCCGGTGTCGGCGAGAAACGTACCATAATAGCCATAGGTCATTCAACGCTGGGGGGGGCTGAGGAATTGGAAATTGAAAATTGAAAATTGTAAATTGGAAATTGGAAGTTGGAAAAGTCGATGGTTGGGGGTCTCCCATCAACCGATCGACCCATCAACCTAACCGCGTTGACACGCCCACGCCTTTCGGATATAAGCGCTGGAAAAGACGCGGGGAAACGGCATGGCCGGGTTGGAAGAGATCAAGGCCGAAGAACGAAGACGCCTGGAGCGCGAACAGCTCTTTGTCCGCCTCATCGTCATCACCCTCGTCGTGGTCTATTCCTACGCCAATCTGGGGCTCCCGGGACCGAGGTCCACGGCCTTCTTCGCAACCCTCATCTTTGCGGTCTACTACGCGGGCCTCCTCTTCTACTACCTCGCGCTCCGGCGGGACTGGATCGCGGGCGCCCGGATCTACGTCGGTCTCACGCTCGACAACATCATCATCACGACCGGCGTCTTCATCTCCGGCCAGACCCAGAGCGCCTTCTACGTCTTCTACTACCTGGTCGGGTTCGGAACCGGGTTTCGATACGGCCAGACGCCGATGCTCGTCTCCCTGGCGCAGGCCACGGTCGGATACTCGGGCATCATCCTCTACGACTACGTTACGCCGCCCCACGAGCCCCAGATCTCGATGGAGGTCATCAAGATCCTGGCCATGTGGGGCCTCACGTACTACGTGACGGTCCTGATCCAGAAGCTCCGAAAGAAGGAGAAGAACGTCCTGGAGCTGGCGCGGCGGGTCCAGAAGCTCGAGGACCCTGGGGTGGACCCGCAGTCGGTCTACTTCTCGACGGGGGACGAGATCGAGGTATTGGCGGGAACGTTCAACGCGCTGACAGACTCGCTCAAGCGCCGCGAGGAGGCGCTCACGCGGCAGAACGAGGAGCTTCGCCGGATGGCCGACGAGCTTAGGAAGTCGCTCGCCCTCAAGGAGGAGAACGTCGAGCTTCGCTTGCTCACGGAGGAGCTCAACCGGCAGAAGGATCTGGCCGTCCACGCCACGCAGGCGAAAACAAAGTTCCTCGCCACGATGTCGCACGAGCTCCGGACGCCGCTCACCTCGATCCGGTGGTCGGCCGAGAACATCCTGGCCGGCGTCGGCGGGCCGATCAGCCCGAAACAGCAGGACTACCTGAAGGCCCAGATCAGGACGACCGATCACCTGATCCGGCTGGTGAACGAATTGCTCGATCTCTCGCGGATCGAGGAGGGGCGGATCGTCCTGAACCGGACCCGCCAGACCGTGTGGGAGATCGTCCGCGACGCGATGGCGGACGTCCAGGGGATCGCGGAACAGCGCGGCGTCCAAGTCGTCGTCGGCTCTTCCGACGGGAGCGAGCGGATGGAGGTGTCGGTCGACAGGGACCGCATTCTCCAGGTCCTCGTGAACCTCCTTCATAACGCGATCAAGCACGCTCCCGCGGGAAGCCGCGTGACGATCGACGCCGGCGCCCGTTCGTCGGAGTTCCGGATCGACGTGGCGGACGAGGGGGGAGGAATCTCCGCCGAGTTCCTGCCGCACATTTTCGACCCGTTCACCCAGGCGGAGACGGTGAAGGAGGGCGCCGGCCTGGGGCTCGCCATCGCCAAGAACCTGGTGGAGCTGCACGGGGGGAGGCTGACGGTCGAAAGCGCCGTCGGCGTGGGAAGCCGGTTCTCCGTCTATCTGCCGATGGGGTGATGGGCACAGAGTTCGGAGTTCAGAGTTCAGAGTTCGGAGTCTTGGGTTTCCAAGCACGGAGGGAAGATTCCATGGCCGGACACACGATTCTGATCGTGGACGACGATCCGAACATCTCGGGGCTGATCGGCGACCGCCTCGAGCTCGAAGGGTACCGCGTGCTCAAGGCCGGGACAGCCAGGGAGGGACTCGACATGGTCCGGACGGGGCGTCCGACCGCCGTCCTTCTCGACATGATGCTCCCCGACGGCGACGGGATCGAGGTCCTCCGGACCCTGCGGGACGGCGGAAACGACATCGACGTCCTGATGCTGACGGCCCACGGAACGGTCGAGAAGGCGGTCGAGGCGATTAAGCTGGGGGCGTACGACTTCATCCTGAAGCCCTCGTCGTTCGAGGAGCTGTCTCTTCGCCTGCGGCACGCCCTGGAGCGGCAGAGCCTGAGCCGGAAGAACGCCATCCTGACAGAGGCGCTTTCCGGCGACCCGATCGACCCGGTGGCGGAGTCCCCGGCGATGGCCGGCGTTCTGGCCCTCGCCCGAAGGGTGGCCGAGACCGACGCCACCGTTCTCGTCCTGGGGGAGAGCGGGGTGGGGAAGGGCGTGGTCGCCCGCTGGCTCCACCAGCAAAGCCAGAGGAAAACCGGCCCGTTCGTCAAGGTGGACTGCACAATCCTGTCCGAGGAGCTCCTGGCGTCGGATCTCTTCGGCCACGAGCGGGGATCGTTCACGGGAGCGCATTCGCGCAAGGTTGGCCGGCTCGAAATGGCGGATGGGGGAACGGTCTTTCTCGACGAGATTGGGGAGCTTCCCCTTGCGCTCCAGCCCAAGCTCCTCCGCGTCATCGAAGAAGGCGCGTTCGAGCGGGTGGGGGGGACGGAAACGCTCAGGACGAACGCGCGGTTCATCGCCGCGACCAACAGGCCTTTGGGCGAGATGGTCAAGAACGGGACCTTCCGCAAGGACCTTTACTACCGGATCAACGTCATGGCGGTCGACGTTCCGCCTCTGCGCGAACGCCCCGAGGACATCGTTCCCCTGGCCTGGCGCGTCCTCAACGGGAGGCGGATCGGGGCGCGTCGGGAAATTACAGCCATTTCGAAAGAAGGAATCAACGCCCTCCAGGCGTACTCCTGGCCGGGAAACGTCCGGGAGCTTCAGAACGTCGTCGAGAGAGCGATGATCCTCACGAGGGAGAACGAGATCACGCTGGAATCCCTTCCGCCGGAGATCCAGCCGCCCATGGATTCCGAGGCGGTGGAGAAAGAAGACGGATCTTCCTCGATGGAAGGATCTGTCAGGGAGTTCAAGAGGCGCCTGGTTCTTGAGGCGATCAGGGCCTCAGGCGGGAACAAGGCGGACGCCGCCCGGCGGCTGGGGATCAGCCGAACGTACCTCTTCCGGCTGATGGAACAACTGGGCGGGGGGTCGGAAGGGCAGGGACGCGAATAAGCACACCAAGGACCGTCTTGGAATATCGACACCCCTGAGGGGGGAACGTCTACTTTGTCGGACTCTCCCCGGACGCGGAAATCTTCTCATCTCTTCCTCAATGAAAGCGCCAAGACATTGTATTTTAAGCGGTTCCCCGGCCGCTGGCGGATAGAGTGCCTCCTGGCACCGTGCCTGCAAGACTTTCAAGTGGAAGGAAAGGCACTCCCATGATCGAGGCAGTCTCGGACGAGTACCCCTCCATCTCGGCCGAGACACCCCGGTCGCTGGGTTGGCCGATACGGGACCGGGCCGGCCCCTCCCCGGTTCGGACCCGTTTCTTTCCGGCGGCTGTCTTCCGGCTCGATGGAGAGTTGGTCGGAGGTAGATTGAAAGGAGCAGACAATGGCTCGGAGCGTTGTGGTCGCAAGCCCCCTTGAGTTGGATGCTGATGTGGAAAACGGTTCCTGCCGCGTCCTGGTGGCCGGCGCGGACCTGAGCCTCGCCTTCCTTCTGGCGGATCGGTTGATCCTGCACGGCTTCTACGCGACAGTTTCCACCGCCGTCCGGAACCTCGATCAGGTCCTCGACATCCAGAAGCCGGACGCCGTACTCCTCGATCTTGACTCCGGTTCCGAAGCGGTTTTCCGCGCTCTCGCGGCGATCGACCGGTGCGGCATCCACGCCGTCCTATTCTCCAGCGAGGCGGCCGAGGCCTGGAACGGGCACATCAACCCGGCTACGAGTGTCTTCTTCCGCAAGCCGTTCGAGGCCGAACGGGTCCTGAATCACCTCGACTCCCTCAAAGATGAGCCGGGGGTCTGATTTCAGGAATTGGAAATTGGAAATTGGAAATTGCAAGAATTGCAAGAATCGATGGTTGAGGTCGCCCATCGATCCATCAACTCATCCTACTTCTGGATTTGGCTGACGATGTGGGTGAGTTCCGGAAGGATGAGGCGCTCCATCGCCAGCCGGACGGCGTTCTCGGATCCCGGCATCGAGACGATCAGCCGCCCCTTGCAAGCGCCGGCCGTCGCGCGCGAAAGGATCGCCGCGGACCCGATCTCCTGATACGAGAGAAACCGGAACAACTCGCCGAAGCCGTCCAGCCGCTTCTCCAGCAATCCATCGATCGTCTCGAACGTGGCGTCCCGCTTGGTGAGACCCGTCCCGCCGTTGATCAGAATGGCTTCGACGGCCGGCGTCGCGGTCCCTTCCTCGATCGCCCGCTGGATCAGCCCGGGGTCATCCTTGACGATTTGGTAGAGGCGGACAGCGTGGCCTTCGCGGGCGAGAAGATCCCGAATGGCCCGCCCGCTGGCGTCGTTTTCTTCCGTGCGGGTGTCGGAGCAGGTGACGACCATACAGCCAATGCTCTTTTTCGCCTGGGCCTTGTGCTCGTGGGCGGGCGAGGCGGGGAAGCGGCCTTTCATAGCGGGACGGTCAGGACCGGGCACGGGGCCATGCGGACGATCTTCTCCGCGGTGCTTCCGAAGAGGACGTAGTCGATCGGGCCGGTTTTCCCGTGGCTTCCCATCACGATCAGGTCGGCGCTGATCTCCCGCGCTTTTTTCGCGATCTCGGCGTCCGGGGCGCCGAAGACGATGGCCTCCTCGCGGATTCTTTCGCGGCCGCGGATCGCCTTGGCGAACTGCGTGAAGAGCCGCTTCGTCTCCTTGAGGGCCGCCGCCTCGACCGTCCGCTTGGGTCCCAAGCCGAGCCTTCTGGCGGCGTCGAGAATCCGCTGGTCGACAACCGTCATGAGGACGATCTTCCCGTCGAACCGGACCGCCAGCTCGGCGGCCGTGCTGTACGCCTGCCGCGAGCAGGGGGAGAAGTCAGTGGGAACCAGGATTGTTCGGAACACGATTCAGGCGGGCGTCCGGTCAGGTCGCAAGAGGCTCGACTTTCTTGACGGAAGCCGGATAGACGGAGATCACGGCATTGTTCGAATTGGGGTCGGCCGGAAAGAGGTAGAAAGCGCCGTCGGCCGTCGGGTTCCAGGGGACCGGGATGTAGCCGACGACCGTTTCGTCATCGCGGAAAGTCACGGACACCTTCGTTCCCATTCCTTCCCGGGCGGCGTCCATCCGGTCTTGCCGGTCGGAGTTTCCCTCCAGATTGCGGACGAAGAAGATCGCTTTGAGGTCGCCGGGACGGACGGGCGTCCACTCCGCGAATGCCTCGTCGATGAGCTGTTCGATCGGCATGAACTCGAATAGCGGCGCTTCCAGGGAGAACCCGCGCACGTATCCTTTCTCCACGCGCCCGTCGCGGAAGTGAACGACGACCGGCCGGGTGGCCAAGAGGCCGCCGGAAGAGATGAAATATGAAGCGATTTTCCTGCTGTCGTGGGCCATGGTTCGTCCTGGCTGAGTTGGGTCTTGCCTCGGGTTTGATCCGAATTTACCGCTCGAACGGGCTCTTGTCAATGCCTTCACCCCGAAAAATCGCCCGTATCTCGCGTTCTTCGCACTGCCAAGATGCGGCAATCGGTCTACAAATACGAGATTCGGCGAAAAGTTTCGGACAATTCCTTCGAGTGGTTCAGGAGAGCCCCTTGCGTTGTCACGCGGTACGTGTACCTTGTCTGGTTGACGTCCCTGTAGACCAACTCGTAAATCTCCGGCTTTCCCTCTCCGGCCACGAGCGTCCCCTTGCAGGAGGCCGGCTCCTGGATCCCGTATTCATGGGCGAGGTGGATCCGGGCGATCAGGTCCGCCACCGACTCGCTGATCCAGCGCGCCTCGGGCCGTCCCCGGAGGGCGGCGTAGAGGGACAGGACTTCGGCCGGCGGGCGGTCGGAGGAAAGGAGAAACTCGACGACCTTGACGGGTCCGTCGGCCGAAGGCGAGCCGGGCCCGATGAGGATCGAGACGGGCACGGCGTCCAGATCGGCCCTCTGGTGAATCGTTGAAAGGACTTCGGCGATTCGGGATACGCCCGCCAGTCGAAGGCGGTACCAGGTTGCCGGCTCGGATTGTTTCGTCACAGAATTCCCCGTCCCGAAGCTGATGGTAATCTATCCCCTTTCTCCGCCGGCTTCAAGGGGCGCGGGGACGGAAAACGCCTTGACACCCTTCAAACGCTGTTCTAAATTGTCGCCTGATGAAACGGGAAAAGGGCGAATACCTCATCCAATCGATCGCCCACGCCTTGGACATTCTGGGAGCTTTCACGCCCCAGGAGGTCGAGCTGGGCGTCACCGAGATTTCCCGCCGGCTTGGCCTCCCCAAGAACAACGTCTTCCGGATCCTCGCGACGCTCGAGCTGAGAGGATACATCGAGCAGAACAAGACGACGGGAAACTATCGGCTCGGACTCAAGACGTTCGAACTGGGCCAGACGTTCATCCACTCGACCAACACGGTCCGCCAGGCCCGGCCGGTTCTCGAAAAGATCGTCGAGGAGGTGAACGAAACGGCGTACCTCGGCATCCTGAAAGGGACGAACGCCGTCTACCTGGACGTCGTGGAGACGCGGCAGGCCGTTCGCTCGGCTTCCCGCCTGGGAGCCATCATCCCGGCCTGCTGCACGGCCCTCGGGAAAGCCCAGCTTGCGTTCATGCCCCGCGAGGAGTTGATGCGGCTTTTCGGCCGGAGCAAGCTGGTCGCCTACACGAGCAACACCGTGGCGACCCGAGAGGAGCTCTTCCGGCGGCTCGACGCCGTCTATGAGAACGGTTTCGCCCTCGACGAGGAGGAGTACGAGGAGGGCGTGCGCTCCGTCGGCGCTCCCGTCCGCGACTTCTCCCAGGAGGTCGTGGCCGGCATCTCCATCTCCGGCCCCGCCTATCGCATCACCCCGGAGAGGATCCAGAACCAGCTCGTTCCCCTCCTGAAGCGCGCGGGCCTCGAACTCTCCAAGCGGCTTGGATACGAGGTGGGCGTCAAGATGGAAGGCGTGAAGGTCTAGCGCTTCACGTTGCCTTCGCTCGGCGCTAGTTCCTCGAATCTCGGTTCTTTCCGGCGAAGTGGAGGATAGCCTTTGGCACAGGCCGGAATGCTCATCGGCAAAGGCCCCAGAGGCTGGCTCCAGGGCCATCGACACCAGATCCCGCTCCCAAGAAGCTTGATTCTTCTCTCCGAGGGACTCTCTCCGTTAAAAGGACTCGTCCCGGTTGATACTTGTCCAAATCCTTGACGAGTCCGGATGATTCCTCCGCGATTGAAATGGGAAATCTGCCGGGCGTCAATCCGCGCATCGCGGCGACGTTCGGGAGAGAAATGAGCTTGCAAAATAGAAATCGATTTCTGTTTTGCAAGATTGGTTTCGCGCATGGCTCTCACCGTTGGGTCGGGAGAGAGGGTCTCTACGAACCTTCGGGGCCTGATGGAGCTTCTGGGCAGAGCGTGAGGGGCCGGCTGTTTGGCCTGATTCGTCGGCTTGGCCATCGTCCCTCTTGCCCTCTCCGCTTGCTCTCTCCGTTGACACGACTTCACCCAGGTGATACCTTCCCAGCCTTCGAGCGAGGCTGAATGAATCCTCCGCGGTCGAAAGAAGAGATCCGCCGGACGATGATCGCGGCGCGCGAGGCGCTCGATCCCTCCGAGCGCCGGATCATGAGCGAAGCGATCGCCGCCCGGCTCGGCTCGATGCCGTTCTTCGAGGGAGCGCGGGCGGTCGGGCTCTATAGGGGCGTGCGCGGGGAAGTCGAGACGGATCTCCTCGTTGAGCGGTGCTTCCGCGAAGGCCGGAAGGTAGCCGTTCCCGTCGTCCGGCGGGAGGAGCGGCGACTTCTCTTTTCCTGGACCTCCCACGAGACGCGCTGGGCGGCCGGTCCGTTCGGCATTCCCGAGCCGGCGCCGGAGGACGTGGAGCCGGCGGACGTCGCGTCCCTCGATCTCCTCGTGATGCCGGGGGTCGCGTTTGCGGAGGATGGTTCTCGCTTGGGCTACGGCGGGGGATACTACGACCGGCTTCTTCGGGAGGCCGCCCGGCGGCCGGTGACCGTCCTCCTCGCGTTCGAGATGCAGGGCGTGCCGGAGCTTCCGCGGGGCGATCACGACGTCCGTGTGGACTGGATTGTGACGGAAGGAAGGACGATCAACGCGGGTGAATCGGTGAGTCGGTGAATCGGTGAATCGGAGAAATAGGGATCAGATGGCGAAGATAATCGACGGCAAGGCGATCGGTCAGACGGTGCGAGACGAGGTCGCGCGCGACGTGGGACGGCTGAGGGAAGTCGGCGTCGTTCCGGGTCTTGCCGTCGTGCGCGTGGGGGACAACCCGGCGTCGGCCATCTACGTCCGAAACAAGCGGAAGGCGTGCGAGGCGGCCGGGATCCACTCCGAGGAGCACGATCTTCCCGGGACGACGGACATGGCGGCCCTCCTTGGCCTGGTCGAGCGGCTGAACCGCGATCCGCGGATCCACGGAATCCTCGTCCAGCTTCCCCTGCCGAAGGGGCTGGATGAGAGGGCCGTCCTTCGCGCCGTCGATCCGGCGAAGGACGTCGACGGGTTCCATCCGTTCAACGCGGGGCGGCTCTTGTCGGGAGACCCGTCGCTGGTTCCCTGCACGCCCCTGGGGGTCCTCCGGATGCTCAAGGAGGCGGGCGTCCCGCTCGCGGGGCAGGAAGCCGTCGTCGTCGGCCGGAGCAACATCGTGGGGAAGCCGATGGCTCTCCTCCTCCTCGGCGAGAACTGCACGGTTACGATCTGCCACTCCCGGACGAGGGACTTGCCCGCCGTGTGCCGGCGCGCGGACATCCTGGTCGCAGCCGTCGGCAAGGCCGAGATGGTCCGCGGGGACTGGGTGAAGGATGGAGCCGCCGTAATCGACGTCGGGATCAACCGCCTTCCCGACGGGAAGCTCGTCGGCGACGTGGCGTTCGAAGAGGCCCGCGCGAGGGCGGGATGGATCACGCCCGTTCCCGGCGGCGTGGGGCCGATGACGATCGCCATGCTTCTTTCGAACACGATCCTGGCGGCGCGGAGCGCACTCTAATGGCGACCGAAAGAACCACGATCCACACGCTCATCCAAAAGAAGAAGGACGGCGAGAAAATCGCCGCCGTGACGGCCTACGACTATCCGTTCGCCGAGATCGCCGACGAGGCGGGGATGGACATCGTCCTCGTCGGGGATTCGCTCGGGATCGTCGTCCAAGGAGAGGAGACGACGCTCCCCGTCACGATGGATCAGATGGTCTACCACACGCGCCTTGTCTCCCGAGCGGTCAAGAAGGCCCTCGTGGTCGGCGACATGCCGTTTCTCTCCTATCAGGCCGGCATCGAGGACGCCGTCAGGAACGCCGGGCGGTTTGTCCAGGAAGGGTTCGCTCAGGCCGTGAAGCTGGAGGGAGGGGCGGGCGTTCTCGATCAGGTGAGCGCGATCTCGAGGGCCGGGATTCCCGTGATGGGCCACCTGGGGCTCACGCCCCAGTCAGTCCACCAGATGGGCGGGTACAAGGTCCAGGCTCGCTCGCCGGCGGAGGGGGACAAACTCCTCGCCGACGCGCGGGCGCTCGAGGAAGCCGGCGTTTTCGCCATCATCCTCGAGGGAATCCCGGCCCGTCTCGCGAAGCGGGCGACTCAGTCCGTCTCCGTCCCGACGATCGGAATCGGCGCGGGGCCGCACTGCGACGGACAAGTCCTTGTCTTGCACGATCTGCTCGGTCTCTTCGTGAAGTTCTCTCCCAAGTTCGTCAAGCGCTACGCGAACCTCCGTGAGGAGTCGCTCAAGGCCCTGCGGCACTACCGAAGCGAAGTCCTGTCAGGCGAGTTCCCCACCGACCAGCATTCGTTCTGAGATTCGTCTTGGAATCCGCAGATTGCGCAGATTTGCGCAGATAAGGCACGGCGGCAGAGGCGGGTTCGGTGACCTGCCCTACGAAAGCCCCCCGTAGGGCAGCACACCGTGCCTGCCCCCTGCACCCGCAAATCTCTGTGCCTCCGGGGCTAGTCACTTTTTTTCAGCCAGATCGCCGCCAAGGGCGGAAGGGTGAGGGAGAGCGAGCACGGACGGCCCTGCCAGGGGGTTGGCTCGGCCATGACGCCGCCGCCGTTGCCCATGTTGCTTCCTCCGTAGTGCTCCGAATCGCTGTTCAGGATCTCCCGGTAGAAGCCCGGCTCCGGGACGCCGATCCGGTATCCGCGCTGAGGGACTGGCGTGAAGTTGCAGACCGCAACGAGGAAGTCGCGCGGGTTCCTCGCCCGCCGCAGGAACACGATCACGTTGTGGTCGGCGTCGTGGAAGTCGATCCACTCGAACCCCTCCCAGTGGAAATCTACTTCCCACAAGGCCGGCTGGGATCGGTACAGCACGTTGAGATCCCGGACGTACTTCCTGAGTTTCTCGTGCGGGTCGAATTCCAGGAGGTGCCACTGGAGAGACGAGCCTTCGTCCCATTCCCACCACTGGCCCAACTCCCCGCCCATGAATAGGAGTTTCTTCCCCGGGTAGGCGTGCATGAAGCCGTAGAAGAGCCGGAGATTGGCGAATCTCTGCCAGAAGTCGCCCGGCATCCTGTCCAGGAGGGAGCGTTTTCCGTGAACGACCTCGTCGTGGGAGAGAGGCAGGATGAAGTTCTCCGTGAACGCGTACAGGAGGCCGAACGTGATCTGGCCGTGGTGGTACTTCCGGTGGACCGGGTTCTTCGACACGAAGTCGAGCATGTCGTGCATCCATCCCATGTTCCACTTGAGGGAAAAGCCCAGCCCTCCCAGATAGGTGGGGCGGGAGACGGCCGGCCAGGCGGTCGATTCCTCGGCGACCGTGGCCGCGCCGGGGAATTCGCGGTGGACGGCCTCGTTCAGCTCCCGGATGAAGGCGATCGCCTCCAGGTTCTCGTTTCCCCCGTAGACGTTCGGGACCCACTCGCCCGGCCGGCGGGAATAGTCGAGATAGATGACGGAGGCCACGGCGTCCACCCGCAGGCCGTCTGCGTGGAACCGGTCGAGCCAGAAGAGGGCGTTCGAGATGAGGAAGTTCTTCACCTCGTTCCGCCCGTAATTGAAGATGAGCGTTCCCCAGTCCTGGTGGAATCCCTTTCGCGGGTCTTCGTGCTCGTAGAGGCAGGTCCCATCGAACTGCCTGAGGGCGTGATCGTCGGCCGGGAAGTGGGCCGGGACCCAGTCGAGGATGACGCCGATCCCGTTCTGATGGCACTGGTCGATGAGAAACATGAGATCCTCGGGCGGACCGAAGCGGCTTGTCGCCGCGAAGTAGCCGGTCACCTGGTAACCCCATGAGGCGTCCAGGGGATGCTCCATCACCGGAAGGAGCTCGACGTGCGTGTATCCCAGATCCTTTACGTAGAGGACCAGGTCGCGGGCCAGCTCGCGGTACGTGAGGGAGCGGTTCCCCTCATCGGGGACCCGCCGCCACGATCCCAGGTGGACCTCGTAGATCGACATCGGGCGGTCGAGGGGATTTGCCCTGGTCCTCGCTTCCATCCAGGCTTGGTCGTTCCACCGGTATTTCGAGATGTCGTGGACGACGGAGGCGGTCTTCGGGCGAAGCTCCGTCAGGAAGGCGTACGGATCGGCCTTGACGCGGGCCGGCCCGCCGGCGTTCGGCCGGATCTCGAACTTGTAGAGAGAGCCCTCGGGCAGGCCGGGGATGAATATCTCCCAGATCCCGGACGTGCCGCGGAGACGCATCGGATGGATTCGGCCGTCCCAGTGGTTGAAGTCGCCGATCACGCTTACGCGTCTGGCGTTCGGCGCCCAGACGGCGAATTGGACGCCCGGCGCGCCGTTCACGACGCGGAGGTGGGCGCCCAGCTTTTCGTAGGTCCGGTAGTGCTTTCCCTCGCCGATCAGGTGGAGATCGAAATCGGTGAGGACCGGCGGGAAGGCGTACGGATCCTGGATGTCGGATTCCCGGTTCCGCCAGTCGACGAGGCGAAGACGGTACGGACGCCCCCCCTCGTCCCGGGGGAGGACAGCCTCGAAGAAGCCGTCCGGGTGCTGTTTCTCCATCGGGACGGGCGAGCCGGGGTCGGAGTCGGTGATGACGAAGGCTTCCCGCGCGTCGGGCCGGAAGACCCGGACGCAAACGGCAGGCGCTCCGCCGCGAATCGAGGGATGCGGGCCGAGGACCTGGAAAGGGTTCCAGTGCTCGGCTCGGACGATCCGGAGGATCTCATCGTGCAAACTGTTTTCATAAACATCCATCTGGGACGAACCCCCTTTCCCGCTTTGCACCATCATCCTATCACCGGACGGTCGAAACCGGGAACAACGAAGCGCATCCCGTCGCAGGCGGGACCGCAATCCCCGCATTGTCGGAGCCGGCCAGCGCACTTTTCCCGCGCCTTTTTTCTTGACACTCTCTGCCTCGTCCGATAGGATGCGAACGCCTTTTGATCGTTTCGCCGAATCTCTTTAGTTTCAACGCGTTAGGGCTATTCCGCGGGTCGACTGTATACACTTTCGGCGGCTTGGAAGGCGGACTCGCCTTCCGGCGGCGCTTTCGCCGTGCAGGGAGCCGTGCAGGGAGATTGATGCCGGAAACGCACCTCCCAACACAGTACCTGCCGGTTCTCCTCCTCCTGGCGCTCGCCGCCGGATTCGTCGTGATCAACCTCGTGATGGGCTCGCTGGTCCGTCCCAAGCGGCCGTCTGCCGAGAAGCTCACCCCCTACGAGAGCGGAATCCCGCCGATTGGCCAAGCCCAGCGGCGGTTCAACGTCCGGTTCTATCTTGTCTCGATGCTTTTCGTCTTGTTCGACATCGAAACGGTCTTCCTCTATCCCTGGGCGGTCCTTCTGAAGAAGCTCGGGATGTTCGGTTTCGTCGAGATGGCAGTCTTCATCATGATCCTTCTTGTGGGATACGGGTATGCGTGGAAGTCGGGGGCATTGAATTGGGATTAGGGATTAGGGATTAGGGGGTAAGGCGTGGAAGGCGGAGTGAAAGCCGTGGAGTTTTCAGAGACGGCGAAGAGGGAGATCGAGAAGATCCTGTCGCGCTATCCGACGAAAGGCGCGGCGCTCCTTCCCGTCCTCCATCTGGCCCAGGAGGAGTTCGGCGTCCTGACGGAAGGCGTTCGGGCGCGCGTGGCGCAGGTCCTGGATCTTCCGCCGGCCCAGGTGGAAGGGGTCGTGAGCTTCTACACGCTCTTCAAGACTCAGCCGACCGGCCGCCACGTGATCTGGCTCTGCCAGACGCTCTCCTGCGATCTCGCGGGGACGCGGAGCCTGCTCGGGCACCTCGATCGCCGCTATTCTCTCAAGCCCGGCGGGACGACGGCCGACGGGCGGTTCACGCTCGTGATGGCCGAGTGCCTGGGCGGGTGCGGGACGGGGCCGGCGATGATGGTGAACTGGGACTATCACGATCGGCTTACGCCGGAGCGGGTGGATGAGGTGCTGGAGAAATACCGGTGAATCGGTGAATGGGTGAATCGGTGAATCGACCAATGACTATTGACCAATGACCAATGACCAATGACGGATGACTATGGAGCCGGTCCTTCTTAAGAGAATCGACATTCCGGGCATGGCGGAGATCGAGACCGCCGTGGCGAACGGCGCGTACGCCAACCTTGGGAAGGGGCTGGGGATGAAGCCGGCGGACCTGCTCGAGCTGGTGAAGGCTTCGGGCCTTCGGGGAAGAGGCGGAGCGGGGTTCCCGACGGGAGCGAAGTGGGGATTCGCCGCTGGCGATCCCAAGACCCCTCGCTACCTTGTCTGCAACGCCGACGAGTCGGAGCCGGGGACGTTCAAGGACCGCCCGATCCTCGAGAGGGACCCGCACCTTCTTCTTGAGGCGATGATCCTCTCCGGCCACGCGATCGGCGCGGAATACGGCTACATCTACATCCGCGGCGAGTACGCCGATGCCTACCGCATCCTCGCCAAGGCCGTGGAGCAGGCGTACGAGAAAGGCTTCCTGGGGAATGACATCCAGGGCTCGGGGACGCGCTTCGAGTGCGTCGTCCACAGGGGGGCTGGCGCCTACATCTGCGGGGAGGAGACGGCCCTCCTAGAGTCGATCGAGGGGCGCCGCGGACAGCCGCGGAACAAGCCGCCGTTCCCCGCGAACGTGGGGCTCTTCGGCAAGCCGACCGTCATCAACAACGTGGAAACGCTCGCCAACGTTCCGTTCATCGTCGAGAGGGGCGCGGAGTGGTTCAAGTCGATGGGAACGGAGAAGGCGGCCGGGCCGAAGCTCTTCTGCGTCTCCGGCCGGGTGAACAAGCCGGGCGTCTACGAGCTGGCGATGGGAACGCCGCTCCGAACTCTCATCAAGGACGTCTGCGGCGGAGTGCCCGGCGCGAAGCGGATCAAGGCCGTGATTCCGGGCGGCGTCTCGGCCGCCTTCCTCGGGCCGGAAGACCTCGACGTGAAGCTCGACTTCGAATCGGTGGCGGCGGCGGGGTCGATGTTCGGCTCCGGGGGCGTGATCGTCCTGGACGAGGACGACTGCATCGTGAGCGCGACGCTCAACATCATGCGTTTCTTCAAACACGAGTCGTGCGGCAAGTGCACGCCGTGCCGGGAGGGGACGTACTGGCTCTACAACGCTCTCCACCGGATCGAGGAGGGCGGCGGCCGGCCGGAGGACCTCGCGCTTCTTCTGGACATCGCCGACAACATCTCCGGCAAGAGCTGTTGCCCGCTGGCCGACGGGGCGATCTCCTGCGTCGTCTCTTCCGTCAAGAAGTTCCGGGCCGAGTACGAGCGGCACATCCGCGAGGGAGGCTGTTCCTTCGCGGCGCGCGAGGCGGGGGCGGCTAAGGCATGACCGATCTCATCCAGCCGATATTCCAGACTGCCGCGTGGGTCGTCATTTATGCCTTCGTTCCGTCGTTCATCGTGATGAACGCCGTCCTGATCGCGGGCGCCTTCCTCACGTACGTCGAGCGGAAGGTCATCGGCCACATTCAGCAGAGGCCGGGGCCGAACCGGGTCGGGCCCCTTGGTCTTCTCCAGCCCCTGGCCGACGGGATCAAGCTCCTCACGAAGGAAGACATCATCCCCGCGCAGGCGGACCGGTTCGTGTTCGTGATCGCGCCGTTCCTCTCCCTCGTTCCCGTCATCATGGCCTACGCCGTGATCCCCTGGGGGGAGCCGACGACGCTCATGGGGGTCCTTCCATGGCTCCGCGTGTTCGACGGGTGGGGTTATATTCCGGCCGCGTGGAACCCCTTTCCGCTCGTTCCCGAGAAGGCGACGCTCGTCATCTCCAACCTCAACATCGGCGTCCTCTACATCCTGGGCATGTCGGGGCTCTCTGCCTACGGGATCATCCTGGCCGGCTGGGGCTCGAACTCCAAGTACGCTCTCCTGGGAGGCCTCCGGTCGGCCGCGCAGGTGATCTCCTACGAGATCGCCATGGGTCTCGCCATCGTGGGCACCCTGATGCTCGCCGGGTCCCTCTCGCTCGTGGACATCGTGCGCGCGCAGGAGTCGAGCTTCTGGTACGTCCTGGCCCAGCCGCTCGGGTTCCTGATCTTCTTCATCTCCGGGATCGCCGAGACGAACCGCGCGCCCTTCGACCTCCCGGAGGCGGAGAGCGAGATCGTGGCCGGGTTCCACACGGAGTATTCCGGCATGCGGTTTGCCTTCTTCTTCATGGCCGAATACGGGGCGATGGTGATCATCTCGGCCATGGCATCGATCCTCTACCTGGGCGGGTGGCTCCCGCTCCAGCTTCCGATCCCGTCCGCTCTGCCGGCGATCGGTTCCACGCTGGCCGTTACGGACGGGGCCGTGCGCGCCGTCAACGGGGCGCTGATGGCGGTCCCGCCGATCGTCTGGATGCTTTCGAAGATCGGCTTCTTCCTGTTCGTCTACATCTGGCTGAGGGCGACGTTCCCCAGGCTCCGGTACGATCAACTGATGCACCTGGGATGGAAGGTCATGCTTCCGCTGGGCCTCGCGAACATCTTCGTCACGGGCCTCGTGATTCTGGTGAAGGGGTAGACGGGTGAATCTGGATCAGGCGTTCTTTCTCTACTTCGCGGCGATGATTGTCGTCTTTTCGATCGTGACGATCACGCGGAAGAACCCGGTCTACGCCGTCATGGCGCTGTTGGTCGTCTTCTTCCATGTGGCGGGACTGTACGTCCTGCTCAATGCCGAGTTCATCGCCGCGCTCCAGGTCGTCGTCTACGCGGGCGCGATCCTCGTCCTCTACCTCTTCGTCCTGATGCTGTTGTCCGTCCCGCGTGAGGCCCTCGGCGCGGCGGCCCACCGCCGTTGGCCGGTCTACGCACTCGTCGGCGGCGCGACGACGTTCGAGATCGCCCTTCTCCTGGCGCGGTCGAAATTCGCGCCGAGGCCGGGACCGTACCCGCCCGACGTCGTCCGGGAGATGGGGTCCACGCAGGCGATCGGGACGGTCCTCTTCACGGAGTTCCTGTATCCGTTCGAGGTGATCTCCCTCGTGCTTCTCGTGGCGATGATCGGGGCGATCGTCCTGACCAAGAAGTGGACGCCGGCCCAGGGCGGGGAGGAGGGACGATGACGATTCCGCTTTCCTGGGTTCTGGCGCTCTCGGCGGTCGTCTTCGGGATCGGCGTGATCGGCCTCCTCACGCGCCGGAACATCCTGATCCTTCTCATGTCGCTCGAGTTGATCCTGAACGCGGCCAACATCAACCTGGTCGCCTTCTCGAATCACCTTCACTCGATGCGGGGGAACGTGATCGTCGTCTTCACGATCGCCGTCGCGGCGGCCGAGGCGGCCGTCGGCCTCGCCATCCTCCTGGCCCTCTTCCGCAACCGCCGGACCGTGAACCTCGACGAGGTGAGGGAGATGAAGGGATGACGCGGTCGGTCGTTTTGTTCAGGGATCTGCTGATCCCGATCCTGCCGCTCGCGGCGTTCCTGGTGAACGGCCTCTTCGGCCGGTGGACGCGCGAGAAGGCCCACTGGGTCTCCGTCCCGGCCGTCGTCCTCTCGTTCCTCCTGTCGCTGTTCGTCCTCAAGGACGTTCTCTCCGGCGTCAATACGTACGCCTCTCTTTACCGCTGGATTACGGTCGGCGCGTTCGACGTCTCCGTCGGCGTCATGATCGACCCGCTCACGGCCGTCATGCTGATCGTCGTGACGTCGGTCTCGTCCCTGGTTCACATCTATTCCATCGGATACATGCACGGCGACAAGGGGTACGCCCGGTTCTTCGCGTACCTCTCGCTCTTCACGTTCTCCATGCTGATGCTGGTTCTCTCCAACAACCTTCTCGAGCTCTTTGTCTTCTGGGAGGCCGTGGGGCTTTGTTCCTACCTCCTGATCGGCCACTGGTACGACCGGCGCTCCGCCGCCGACGCGGCGACCAAGGCGTTCGTCGTGAACAGGGTCGGCGACTTCGGTTTCGGCCTGGGGCTCCTTCTCATCTTCGTCACGCTCGGGACTCTCGACTATCAGGCTGTCTTCCTCGGCGCGAAAGCCGCGACGAACCAGACGGTCGACCTCCTCGCCCCGTTCGGCGGCAAGCTCGACGTCGGGCTCGTGACCTTGATCGCCCTCCTCCTCTTCGCCGGCGCGATGGGGAAGAGCGCCCAGCTTCCCCTCCACGTCTGGCTCCCGGACGCGATGGAGGGCCCGACGCCGGTCTCGGCTCTCATCCACGCGGCGACGATGGTGACGGCGGGCGTCTACATGGTGGCCCGGATGCACCCGGTCTTCGAGCTTTCTCCTTCGGCGATGGCGACCGTGGCCGTCGTGGGGGGCGGGACGGCCATCTTCGCGGCGACGATCGGCCTCGTCCAGAACGACATCAAGCGGGTTGTGGCGTACTCCACGGTGAGCCAGCTCGGGTACATGTTCCTGGCCTGCGGGATCGGCGCGTACGGCATCGCAATCTTCCACCTGATGACGCACGCGTTCTTCAAGGGGCTCCTCTTCCTCGGCGCCGGGAGCGTGATCCATGCGCTTTCGGGCGAGCAGGACATTCGGAAGATGGGGGGTCTCCGGAACAAGATCCCGGCGACCTACCTCACGTTCCTGATCGGGTCGCTCTCGCTGGCGGGTGTCCCGCTCTTCGCCGGCTTCTTCAGCAAGGACGAGATCCTGACGCGGGCCTTCTTCGCCGGAGACCTGGGGCGCGTTCTCTGGGGCGTGGCGCTCCTTGGGGCCTTGCTGACGGCCTTCTACGCTTTCCGGCTCGTCTATCTCGTCTTCCACGGCGAGACCCGTCTGCTTCCCGACGCGGCGCATCACGTCCACGAGTCGCCCCCGGTCATGACGGTCCCTTTGTGGATCCTGGCCGTTCTGGCCGTCTTCTCCGGGTGGGTGGGAATCCCGCTGATCGCCGGCGGCGACAAGATCGGCCACTTCCTGGAGCCGGTCTTCAAGGGCGTAGCGCACGTTGCGCATGCGGACATTCGCCTGGAGTTTTGGCTGATCGCGGTTTCCGTCATCGTGGCGCTCCTGGGGATCGCCGTGGCGGACATGTTCTACAGGACCCGGCCGGCCATGCCGGACAAAGTCGCGTCGGCTTGGCCCCGCTTCTACTCTCTTTTGCTCAACAAGTGGTGGTTCGACGAGATTTTCGACTGGGCGATCGTCCGGCCGACCCGGAGGATTTCAGAAGCGTTCCTCTGGAAGGTTGCCGACGTCCGGATCATCGACGCCTTCGTGAACGGCGTCGGGAGCGTGACGCAACAGGCCGCGGCCTCCTGGCGGCGAATCCAAACCGGACTCACGCAGGATTACGCGATGACGGTCGTCCTGGGGCTCCTCGCGATCGTCGCCGTCTGGCTTGCGGCATGGTGAGACAAAGATGAAGTTTCCGATCCTGTCGCTCACGACGTACATCCCCCTGATCGGCGCCCTGTACCTCCTCTTCATGAAGGAGCACGAAGGGATGGTCCGGCGGCTCTCGCTCGCCGTCTCGCTAGCCGCTCTTGCCCTCTCGGTCCTCATGCTCGGCCACTTCGATCCGAAGAGCGCGGGGTTCCAGTTCGTGGAGAACCTCGAGTGGGCGCCTTCCCTCGGCATCTCCTACAAGATGGGCGTGGACGGCATCAGCGTTCTCTTCATCGTCCTGACGACGGTCCTCACCGTCCTGTGCGTTCTCGTCTCCTGGACTCAGGTGAAGAAGTACGTGCGGGAGTTCCACGTGGCCCTTCTCGTCATCGAGTCGGCGATGCTCGGCGTTTTCTCGGCGCTCGACCTCGTCCTCTTCTATGTCTTCTGGGAAGTGATGCTCATCCCCATGTTCCTCATGATCGGGATCTGGGGAGGGCCGAACCGCGTTTATGCCGCCGTGAAGTTCTTCCTCTACACGCTGGCCGGGTCGGTCCTCATGCTGATCGGCATCATCGTCCTCTACGTCCACGGCGGAAAGACGTTCGACGTCGCGGCCCTGCTTCAGGTCAAGTTCGCGGCGCCCGTCCAGTTTTGGGTCTTCCTGGCCTTCTTCGTCGCGTTCGCCGTGAAGGTTCCGATGTGGCCGGTCCACACGTGGCTTCCGGACGCCCATACCGAGGCGCCCACGGCGGGTTCCGTGATCCTGGCCGGGATTCTCATCAAGATGGGGGCGTACGGCTTCCTCAGGTTCTCGCTCCCGATGTTTCCCGACGCGACCGTCACCTTCGCTCCGTACATCCTCGCCCTTTCGCTTGTGGCGATCATCTACGGGGCGCTCGTGACGCTCGTCCAGACCGACCTCAAGAAGCTCATCGCCTACTCGTCGGTCTCGCACATGGGGTTCGTGACGCTCGGGATCTTCGCCCTGAACCGCCAGGGAATCGAGGGCGGGATCATGCAGATGGTCAACCACGGGATCATCACGGGGGCGTTGTTCCTTCTCATCGGGATCATCTACGAGCGGACGCACAGCCGGGAGATCTCGGCCTACGGGGGGATCGCCCGGAGCGTCCCGCGGTACGCTTCGTTCTTCGTCCTCTTCGTCCTCGCGTCGCTCGGCCTGCCGGGTCTGAACGGGTTCGTGGGGGAGTTCCTGGTCCTCCTGGGGGCATTTCAGCGCGACCGGATCGTCGGGGTCCTGGCGATGACGGGGATCATCCTGGCTGCCGTCTACCTTCTCTGGATGACCCAGCGTGTCCTCTTCCAGGAGATGACGCATCCCGAGAACGAGAAGCTGGCCGATATCGACACGCGGGAATTCATCACGCTTCTCCCGCTGGCCGTTTTGGTCGTTTTCCTGGGCGTCTATCCCAATCCCGCCCTTTCGGTGATGCACGCCTCGGTGGACCAGATGATGGCGAAGATGGAAGCGCACAAGGCGGCGGCCATCACCTGGGCGCAGGCATGGCCGTTCTGAGGGCATGAAACGGGGAAGCGGAGAAACGGTGAATCGGAGACAACAGTGATTCAGTTCAATGCGGCTGATCTGGTCTGGCTTCTTCCGGAGATCATCCTCTTCGTCACGGCTTCGGCCGTCGTCCTCCTGAGCGTGATCGTCCGGCCAGAGGCGCGCTCGGGGCTCGCGGCGCTCGCCGTGATCGGGGCGCTGGCCGCGGGGTGGGCCGCGTACGGCCTCAGCGACGGAAACGTGGAACTGTTTTCCCGGATGGTCATCGTCGACCCGTTCGCCACGTACTTCCGCTACCTGTTCGTCCTCGCCGTCCTCGGGGGTGTTCTCCTTTCCGTCCGGACGCTCCAGACGGAGGGAGGGAACCGGTCCGAATACTACGGGCTCATGCTCTTCGCCGCGATCGGGATGATGGTCATGGCCGAGGCGGGCGACCTCCTCATGGTCTACATCGGCCTGGAGCTCATGTCCCTGTCGCTGTACATCCTCGCCGGCTTCTACCGCCGCGAGACGCGGTCGAACGAAGCCGCGATCAAGTACTTCATCCTGGGGACGCTCGCCTCGGGAATCTTCGTTTACGGCTTGTCGCTTCTCTACGGCCTCACGGGGACGACGTCGATCCGCGCGATCGGCGAGATCGTGTCGGCGGGGGGTCTTTCCCGCCCGGCTCTCGTCCTGGCCCTGGCGATGGTCGGAACGGCCTTCGCGTTCAAGGTGGCGGCCGTTCCTTTCCACATGTGGACGCCGGACGTCTACGAGGGGGCTCCCACGCCGGTTACGGCCTTCATGTCAGTCGGGCCGAAGGCGGCCGGATTCGCCGTTTTCCTGCGCGTTTTCCTCGAAGCTTTCCCGGCCGCCCAGCCGGACTGGAACAACCTCGTCATCGTCCTTTCCATCCTCACGATGGCCGTGGGGAACATCATCGCCATCGCCCAGACGTCGGTCAAGCGGATGCTGGCTTACTCGTCCATTGGCCACGCGGGGTACATCCTGATCGGCCTCGTCGGCGGGACGGCTGTGGGGGCGGGGGCCGTCCTCTTCTACCTCCTCATGTACACGATCACGAACCTGGGCGCGTTCGGCATCCTGGTCGTCCTGCAGAGGGAGAAGGGGCGGGTGGAGACGCTGGACGATTTCGCCGGTCTCGGGAAGACGCATCCGGCCGCGGCCCTGGGGATGCTCATCTTCCTCTTCTCGCTCACCGGCATTCCGCCGATGGCCGGGTTCTTCGGGAAGTTCTACCTCTTCACGGCCGCCGTCAAGGCGGGGTACGTCTGGCTCGCCGTCCTCGGCGTTCTCATGAGCGCCGTGTCGGCCTTCTACTATCTCCGCGTCGTCCTCGCCATGTACATGCAGGAGCCCGCCGCGGCGGGGGCCGGGGAGCCGATGTCCCAGCCCAGCGCCGTCCTGGCCGTCACGATCGCCGCCTTCCTCACCGTCGGGATCGGCATCCTGCTCAATCCTCTTCTCTCTCTCGCGGCGGCGTCCCTGCCCAAGATGTGAGGGAGTCCTGATCGGTTCTTGATTCCTTCCCCCTGGATGGGGGAGGGTGAGTGTGGGGGTGAAGAGTCAGCTTGCCGGATCGACCCCCCCCACCTATGTCCTCCCCCGCAAGGGGGGAGGAGAGAGGAATGGAAGGGGAAACATGAACCCCTGGTCGAAAACGGTCCTCGGACTTGCGGCCGCCGGCATCCTTCTGCTCTGGCAGGCCCCGGCTCTGGCCGACATCTTCGAATGGACGGACGACCAGGGGAACACGCACTTCTCCGATAACCCCGGCACGATCCCAGAGAAATTTAGAAAGAACGCGAAGAAAAGCGGCGGCGAGGAGCCGGCGAAGAAGGAACAGCCGGCCTCTTCCGCGCCCCAATCCGCAAAGCCCGCCAAGCTCCCGGCGGGTCCCCGCCTCGATGCGCCTTCCGATGCGCCGGCCGATTTCTCATTCGGAGCGGGAAGCCCCCTTGGCTCAAAGAGGTACGTTGTCCGCTTCCACGGCGAGGGGGGAAACGTCAAGTACGTCAAGGCCAAGGTGGGGAGCGAGTCTGCGACATGGATGCTGTTGGACACGGGGGCGACGTACTGCCGCTTGAGCCGGCCGCTCGCCAAGTCGGCGGGGATCGACTTCGGTGAATCGACGCCCCTCATTTTTCTTGGGACGGCGTCCGGCGTGATCGGCGAGCCGTTCGTCAAGGTGGACCGGATCGAGATGGGCGGCGCGGAGATTCGGGACGTCTACGCCACGGTCGAAGCTCCGATCGGCTCGGGAGCGGAGAGAGCCCCCGTTCCGTCGTTCGATCCCGACCGCGTCAACGGGATTCTCGGAATGAGCTTTCTGGACAACTTCCGCGTGACGGTGGACAGCGAGCGCAGTCAGTTGATCCTGGAGCCCCGGTCGGGGCTCGATGCGCGCGATGCCCGCGGCGGGCACAGCAAGCGGTGGTGGCAGAGCCAGTTCCGGTCCGCCAAGAAGAATATCGACCATGCGGAGCAGCGACTTGCGCGGCTAAAGGAGAGGACGCGAGCGGAGGATTACCAGGATATCAAGAAGCGCCTGGAGATCACGATCGACTTCTTCCAGCGGGAACTCTCGAATCTCGAAACCAAGGCTTCCCACGCGAACGTTCCGCAGGAGTGGAGGAAGTAGGGTCCTCCGCGGTTCTTCGCACCTTTTCCCCGTTCTTCACAACGGCGTCGGGATACCCACGCACAGCTCGATCGGGTTGTCAGCCAAGCGGGGAGAGCTTTTCCTTCTTCGGGAAAAGGGGGAGGAAGCGGGAGAAGAGCCAAAGGAGCCCGAACGGCAGGAGAAGAAGCAGAAGAAATCCCGCCAGCCCTTCCTTGAAGGTGTCCAGATCGTGGGGGATGATGGGCAGTTGGTAGTTCATGTACCCCGAGAAGGTGAGGGAGAAGGCCTGCCCGCCGATGACCACGTTCCAGCGCATCATGAAGACGCCGAAGAGGATCAGGATCGAGGCGACGAACGCCCGCCTGATGCTCAAGCTGGGAAGGAGCAACAGCAAGAACGGCAGAGCCATCCCCAGGCCGTACTGGAGCCCGAAGATGTTGAAGGCGAACCGATCGAAGATGATGGTCTGCAGGATCTCATAGGGCTTCTTCGCCGTATAGCTATGGAACACGAGATCCAGCAATTCCAGGGACAAGGCCAGGATCATGAAAAAGACCAGATACTTCGCAATGATGCGGATGATCTGGATGTCCGTCTCCCGCTGGGGCATCGCCGACGGGTGTCCCCTTTCCGGTCCCCACGGGCTGGGCCGCTTGAAGATCACACGGATTTCCATGATCACGATGTAGGTGAAGAGGCAGAGCGCAATGCCCGAGACGACGGCGGACATGATGAAGATCACGGGCATGAGAGGGGTCATCCAGAGGGCGTTGGCCTTCACCGATCCGAAGATGAACCCGACGTATCCGTGGAGGAAGCAGGCGACCGGGATCCCGACCCCGGCCAGGACGGTCGCAACCCGCTCATCCAGCTTGAGGGCTTTCTCGCTCACGTCATAGCTGCCGAGCGTGAGGACGCGGTACAGAAGCCCCTTGAGTCTCGCCGGCAAACCCTCGGCCTTTCTGAGCGAAAGGGCCGACTCCACGATGTGCTGTCGGTAGGTGAACCAGACCTCCGAAGCGACGATGGCCGCGTAGACGGAGAAGACGACGCCGAAAGCCGCGATGGCCGAGGTGAAATGCGGCGTGAACAAGACATGGATGTTCCGCTGCGGCTGCTGCAAGTGGAACAGCAGAGGCAGGGGCGCCGCCAGCAGGAGGGCGAGGGAGAAGACCAGGGCGAAGGGGGTGACGGGCTTCAGCTCCTCCTTGCCGAAAACGTGGGAGAGAGAGGAGAGGACGAACGCCCCGGCCACGAGGCCCGTGAGATAGGGATAGAGGACGATCTGGATGCTCCAGACGATGTTCTCGTTGGGATAGACGAACAGCTCCTTGATCGTCCAGATCTCGCCATGCACAGGCATCATCTCACCTCACGATCCGGTCCAGGCCGATGTAGAAGGCGTGCGGCTTCGTTCCGTACTCCTCCTTCAGGACGGTGACCCGCTCGGTCCGGACGATTCGGCTGACCTCGCTGTTGGGGTCCCGGATGTCTCCCCACTTCCGGACCCCGAAGGCGCAGGCGTCCACGCACGCCGGGTTCATCCCCTTCGTGATCCGGTGGTAGCAGAACGTGCACTTCTCGGCGGTCTTGTGCACCGGATGGAAGAACCGCGTTCCGAACGGGCAGGCCTGAAGGCAGTAGCCGCAGCCGATGCACCAACTCCGGTCCACGAGGACGACCCCCTCGTCCGTCACGTGGCTGGCCCCCACGGGGCAGACCTGGACACACGGCGGGTTCTCGCAGTGGTTGCAGACCTTGGGGACGAAGAACCCCTTCGCAATCTGTTCCGCCGGGACCTGTTCGCCCATCGGGTTGTTCTTGGTATATCCATCGCGGGCGGCGTTGGGAGAATCGATGAGGACCCGGCCGTCCGTAGTCACGACGTACCGCTCAACCCAGGTCCGCGAGGCGGTTGTTTCCCAGGGGATCTCGTTCTCGCGCTTGCAGGCCTGGACACACATCCCGCAGCCGACGCACTTCGTGGCGTCGATGACCCACGCCCAGCGCGGCCCCTTCCCCTTCCGCACGGCGGCGAGGATCTCGGGCGTGAGAAGTTCATACGCCGCCGCGGGGACCGCGGCGGCCGCCAGAGCCTTGGCGCTGTTCTTGAGGAAATGCCGCCTGGACCAATTCATCATTTCACTTCCACCCCGCTGTGTGGACGCTGTGGCACGTCACGCACGGAAGGCCGGGGTTGTGTACTTCCGGGTTCTGCATCTTCATCGGGATGGGGCCGCCCGGCAGTCCGGTGTAGACCTTCGGCCGGTAGGGGAGATCGGCATGGCACCTCAGGCAGAGGTCCCGCTCCCGGTCGACGGCCAGCTTTGGCGGATCCATTGGATGGTCGCGGGCCGGGCCGTGACAGTTCTCGCACTGGATCCGGGAATGCTTCGAGGCCGCGATTTTGGCGTAATTCTCATGATGGCAACCCGCGCAGTAGTCCTTCCCCTTGTGTTTCACCTGCACGGCTTTCCAGTCGTCTTCATTCCCCGTCCGGTACCATCCGTACGTATAATCCCCCCGGTGGACCCCGAAGTCGCCGGGGACGTACAGTGCCCGCGCCGTCAGGAAGAGCGCGAGAAGGCCTAGCGCAATCCAGAGAGGTCTGAAGACATGGGATCTCATGTCATGGAGAGGCCTTGGGCGTCTTCACGCGGTCCAGCTCGTTCTTGGCCGCCTGCGCGTGCTCGTAGGCGGAGATCCCTTTGACAAAGACCTCTTTGATATGGAAGGTATGCCAAGCCTGCTTGGCCAGCGAGAGATCTGCCTGCGCCCGTCCGAGTTCCGCCTCCGCGACGGCGACCGGACTTCCGGCCTGCTTGGCGGCTCCCAGGGCGTCCTTGAGCAGGGACAGGCTCAGCGCAGTTTTGCGGATGATCGCGATCACCTCGTAGGCTTGGTACGGCTTCGGATGACACAGATTGCATGTCTCCTGCATCTCCTTCAGGCTCAGCACCTTGGTCGCCATGGCGCCGTGGCAGGTGGCGCAGTTGGGCCCCTTCCCCGTCTTCTGGAGCATCATGTAGTGGCGGCTTTTCTGGAATGCCTGGTATTGCTCATGACAGGTTCCGCACGTCTTGGGGATCGTCTGATAGAAGACCCGGCTCTTGGGATTGTTCGAATTCAGCACGCCCGCGTGGGCCTCTTTCTTCTCCGCCTTGGCGGGATCCCCGCCGTGACAGGAGTTGCAGGTCACCTGCTTCTTGGCGTGGACCGACTGCTCCCATTCGAGAAAGGAGTGTTTAACATGGGAAGGATCCGCCAGCGTCTTATGACAGTCGATGCAGGAATTAGCCTCCGCCCCGGGCAATGGCCAGAGAAGAAGAACTCCAAGAACCATCCCAGCGATGACGACCCCCCCCCGAATCCAGGCAGAGCGTTCCCTCACCAGTTCCACACCCAGTCCCCGCATAGTGATCTCCTTTTCAGCTTTTGAGCAAATCCCGGACCGCGAATCTCTTCTCCGCGTTCCGAGCGATTACAACCGGTTGCAAGAAAGCACCCGTTGAAACGGCCAAGACGACCGCCAGAACTGCGCCAGAAGCCTCATCCTTGTGGTGCAAGACGCGCAACATGCGTGATGACAAGAAACAGGGGGGCGACGCAAACAAGACCAGGATACGCGGCTAATATATAGCACCGCAATCCAGGGTTTTCAACCCCCGCATAACAGGCTTGTCGGTTGACCTTCCAGCGCGGCGGTCGTCGCCGGCGCGCAAGCGCCCGGGAGTGTCACGGGCGGCCGGGGGCTAGAACCAAAGCATCCCGACGACGGCGCCGGTCATCAGCGTCGCGAGCGTCCCGGAGACGATCGACCTGAACCCGAGCGAGACGATCTCCCCGCGCCTTTCCGGAACCATCGTTCCCATTCCGCCGATCATGATCCCGAGGCTCCCCAGGTTGGCGAAGCCGCAAAGCGCGTACGTCATGATGACGCGGCTCCGGGGAGAGAGGGCGTCCTCGGGGAGAGCCGCGAGGTCCAGGTAGGCGATCAGCTCGTTCAGGATCGTCTTCGTCCCCATCAGCGCCCCGGCGGTCTGGGCCTCCGGCCAGGGAACGCCCGCGAGCCAGACGAGGGGCGCCATGAGGACCCCAAGGATCCGCTGGAGCGTGACGGGCTTGCCGCCGATTTCCGGAAGGAGCCCGACGATCTGGTTCGCGAGGCTCACGAGGGCGACGAGGACTATCAGCATGGCGATGATGTTGATAAGGAGCTCGACGGCCTGGAGGGTGCCTTTCGTGACGGCGTCCATGCTGTTCTCGGCTTGTTGCGGCGGGACGATGTTGCCTGAGGTGACGCGGTCGTCTCCAGGGACCATGAGGGCGGCCACGGTGATGGCGGCCGGGGCGCTGATAATCGACGCGATCAGGATCTGTCCCAGCGCGTCCGGGATGGCGCGGGAAAGGAAGCTCGCGTAGAGGAACATGACCGTCCCCGCGATCGTGGCCATCCCGGCCGTCATCACGGCGAACAGCTCGCCGCGGGTCATCTCCTTGAGGTAGGGCCGGATAAAGAGAGGCGCTTCGATCATTCCGACGAAGACGTTCGCCGAGGCGGACACCCCGACCGCGCCGCCGACCCCCATCGTCTTCTCTAGAAGACGCGAGAATCCCTTCACGATGAGCGGAAGGACCCGCCAGTGGAAGAGAAGGGCGGAGAGAGCGCCCACGACGAGGATGAGGGGAAGGGCCCGGAAGGCCAGGACGAAGCTCGCGCCGGGGTGGGATTCCCCAAACGGCAGCGGCCCACCGCCCAGGTAGCCAAAGACGAACGAGGTCCCGGCTTGCGCGGCTTTCTCGATGGCGAGAAGGACGTTGTTCAGCGAGACGAAAGCTTCCTTGATCGGCGGGACCTTGAGGAGGAGGAAGCCGAGCGCGATCTGCAGGAGCGCGCCGGCGGCGACGGTCCTCCATCGGACGTTCCGGCGGTTCTCGCTGACGGCCCAGGCGAGGGCGATGAGGGCCGCGAAGCCGAAAGCGCTCTGAAGGATCAACATGGTGCGGCCCTTCCCTTGCGGCGGCTCGCGGCCGCCGACATGCGTCCGAGTTGCGAGAGGCCTCTTCCGTTTCCGCTGTCCCTCAGCAGAGGTAGCATTTTTTGATCGTCCACTCAACCGCAAATTCGCGATATCGCTGTGGTATATTATTTCAGAATGAGGAGGAGGGTTCGCCATGCCTGATATACGGATCGTCCAGGGGGACATTACGGAGATGGGCGTGGACGCCGTCGTGAACGCGGCCAACAACGACCTGATCCTCGGAAGCGGCGTGGCAGGGGCGATCCGGCGGCGGGGAGGACCCGCAATCCAGGAAGAGTGCCACAAGATCGGCCGGATCGCGGTGGGCGAGGCGGCCGTCACGGGCGGGGGAAGCCTTGCCGCGCGGTACGTGATCCACGCCGCCAGCATGGGGTTTTCCCATCCCACGACCGACGAGTCGCTCCGCGCGTCCGTTCGGAACTCGCTGTTGCGCGCCGAGGAGCTCGGGATCAGGACGGTCGCCTTTCCCGCCCTCGGGACGGGCGTGTCCGGATTTCCTCTCGAGCGATGCGCCGAGATCATGATCGGGGAGATATCGGACCACCTGGCCGGCGCGACGGGCCTCTCGGAGGTCTCGATCGTCCTCTTCGATTCGGCGGCGCGCGGCGTGTTCGCCGACGTCCTCTTGCGGGCGAGTTCCCCGGGAACGTGACGTGGAGGCGGATCGCCCGAACGGAATCGCGGTTCGTGAGCGGGAGCTTTTTTCCTATCTCGTTCGGCGGGTCGTGTCCGGTTTCAGGCCGAGACTTGCGGAGGTCTCAGCCCGGACCGCCGCCCGCGCGGGGGAGGATTCAGAGGCCGCGTTCCAGGGCCTTGTGGCCAAGGGGTGGGTCCGCCTCGATCCGCTGGCGAGCGACTTTTCCGGCGTGGGACCGTTCGTCTTCGAGGACACAGACTGGTCCGTTTCGATGGGCGAGACGGCGGTCTCGGCGCAATCCGCCCTTGATTCCCTCGCGGTCCACTTCGTGAGCGGCAACGACGTCTTCATCCGCTCTCACTGCGGCTATTGCAGCCGGGAAATCACGATCACGATCAAATATGGACGGATCCGGTCGGCCGCTCCGGCCGAGATCAGGGTCTTTATCCCCGAGGAGGCCGATCCTCCGGCTCCCTCCCTGTTCTTCTGCTGTCCGTCCGATTTCTTCAGTTGGCGGTCCGAGAACCCCCGGGCGGGGACGGCGCTCACCCTCGAGGAAGGGCTCATTTACTCGGAGGGATTCTTCGGCGGCGCCGCCGAAGAAGGGAACGTTTCCTGATGGGCCGGATCATCCGCCTGGCCGTCGTGGTTGTCTGGGTTTCCCTCCTTGTCGTCCTTGGGACCCGGGTGTACGCACCGGGGGGCGCGACGGTCCTTGTCCCGGAGAAGATCGACGCGGTCTCCCCGGTCCGGGAAGAGTGGCTCGGCGCCTACTTCAAGGGGAACAAGATCGGCTATATCACGACCCGCACCGAACGGATCGGGGAGATCATCCACATCAAGCAGACGGGAGAGCTCAGGCTCTCGCTCCTCGGGCAGGCCCGGCGCGTCGAGTACGAGCTCTCCGCCTACAATGGCGCCGACTACCGCCTGCGCTCGTTCTCCTTCCGGCTCAAGTCGGAGTTCTCCGACATCGAGGCCTCGGGAGAGGTGCGCGGCCGCCGGATGCTGCTCTCGCTCGTCTCGGGCGGAGAGACGCGGAAGCACGTCGTCGAGATGGCCGATGTTCCCTATATCGCGGCCGGCCTGAAACCGGTCCTCGCCAACCAGCCCCTCGCGCCGGGGAAGAAGTTCCGGTTCCACGTCTTCGAGCCGCCTCCCACGTTCCAGACCGTCCCGATGGAGATCGAGGTCGAAGGGATGGACGGCGTCAAGATCGGCGGCACGGTGACGACGGCCTACCGCCTGAAGACGACCTACCACGGGCTCATCCTGCGGGCGTGGATCGACGAGAACGGAAATACGCTCAAGGAGGAGTCGCCCTCCGGATATACCCTGATCCGCGAATCCAGGCAGGCGGCCATGACGTTTCCTGAAGGAGCGCCGGTCTTCGATCTCCTGGCCCTGTCCAGCGTGCCGGTCGCGGGCTTGATTCCGGACAAGGGCGTGGTCGACTCGCTCACCCTCCGCGTATCGGGGATCGATCCCTCCATCTATCCGGATATGAACGGCGGGCGTCAGGCGGTCGAGGGGAACGACGTCGTCATTCGGCGGGAGGACCCGCGGGCCATCCCCTCCTATCCCCTTCCCTACAGGGGGCGGGAGTGGGCGGACGATCTCAAGCCCGATCCCTTTGTCCAGGCGGACCATCCGAAGATACGGGCGCAGGCGGAGAAGATCATGGCCGGGGAGACGGACGCGCTCAAGGCCGCCGAGAGGATCGCGTCGTGGGTCCACCTGAACGTCCGGAAGGAGCCCGTGGTCTCGATTCCTTCGGCTATCGAGGTCCTCGAAAACCGCGTGGGGGACTGCAACGAGCATACGATCCTGTACGCGGCCCTCGCCCGCTCTGCGGGGATTCCCACGAGGATTTCGGCGGGTGTCGTGCGCGTTCTCACACGTTTCTACTACCACGCCTGGCCGGAAGTCTACGTGGGCAGTTGGATGGCGGTCGACCCCACGCTGGGGCAGTTCCCGGCCGACGCGACGCATCTCCGGCTCATCCAGGGCGGCCTCGACAAGCAGGCGCCGATCATCGCCGCGATCGGCTCCCTCCGCCTGGAGGTCAAGGGAGTGCGGATGTCCGGCCTGGAGGCGGCCCGGTGATCAAGCTCGATCATCTGACGAAACACTTCGGGCGCATCGCCGCCGTCGACGACCTTTCGCTCGAGGTTCGGGGCGGGGAGATCATGGCGTTCCTGGGGCCGAACGGGGCGGGGAAGACCACGACTCTCAGGATGATCGGCGGCCTGCTCGAGCCCACCGGCGGGCGGATCGAGGTGAAGGGACACGATCTGGCAAGGTCGCCGATCGAGGTGAAGCGGATCATGGGATTCATCCCCGATCGGCCGTATCTCTACGAAAAACTGACCGCCCGCGAGTTCCTAGTCTTTTCCGGCGGGCTCTACGGTGTTCCGCCGGACCGGGCGTCATCGCGCGGGAAGGAGCTTCTCCATCTCTTCGGTCTCACGGATTGGTCGGATGAGCTGATCGAGTCGTTCTCCCACGGGATGAAACAGCGCCTCGTCATGGCTTCCGCCCTGCTCCACGAGCCGGAGGTCCTTGTCATCGACGAGCCTATGGTCGGCCTCGACCCGCGCGGCACGAGGATGCTCAAAAACCTTTTCCGCGGGCTGAGGGACCGGGGGGTCACGATCCTCCTTTCGACGCACACACTCTCCGTCGCGGAGGAGATCTGCGACCGGGTGGCCATCATCCACAAGGGACGCTTGGTCTCCGTGGGGACGGTAGAGGATCTTCGCGTTCTCTCTCACAAGCACGAGGCGGGGTTCGAGGAAGTCTTCCTTGCGCTGACGAGCGAAGGGGAGGAAGGAACTGCAGATTGAAAATTGAAAATTGAAAATTTGAAATTGGAAATTGGAAATTGGAAAACGAAAGCCAAGAGCCAAGATGAACGCCGGTGACTGGATGACCACTCCACGCTTTATCAACCTTCTCAAGCCGAAATTCTGGTCCGTCATGAACCGGATCCGGCGGCGGGACAGGACGACGATGGTTCGGATCGCCGTGGGGTCGATCCTCGCGCTCCTGTTCTGGCTGGGCGCGGCATCGATCACGACCCGCGTCCTCGTCCACTTCCGGAGCGCGGAGATCATCGGCGATCTCCTGGCGGCGAAGCTCCTCGCCATGTACTGGCTCCTCCTCCTCTCCGTCCTCCTGATGAGCGGGCTCATCACGGCGCTCTCGACGTATTTCCTGGCGGCCGATCTCCCCCTCCTCCTGGCCGCGCCGGTGTCCGTCTCCCGCCTGTTCTACGCCCGCCTCGTTGAGACGACGGCCCTCTCCTCGTGGATGGTTTTCCTGTTCGGCCTTCCCGTCCTGGTCACGTACGGCAGGGCCTACGGGGCCGGCCTGGACTACTATCTCGCGATGGTCCCGGTCTTCGGCTCCCTGATCCTGATCTCCGTGGGCCTGTCCGTCATCTTCGTCCAGCTCCTGATGCGGGTCTTCCCCGCGCGCCGGACCCGCGATGTCCTCATCCTTCTCTCGCTCGTCGGCGTCCTCATCCTGTACTTCCTTTTCCGGTTTCTCCGCCCCGAGCGCCTCGTCAACCCGGAAGCGTTCGCCACGCTCACGATCTTCGTCGCCGAGCTGGGCGCGCCCTCCTCGCCGTGGCTTCCTTCTGTCTGGGCGGCGGAGGCGCTCGTTCCGCTCCTCACCGGGAAGGAGGGGACGCCGTACTTCCACCTCTCCCTCCTGGTCTCGACGGCCGCCGCCGTCGTCGTGATCGGCGAGACGCTGGCTCGGAAGGTGTACGCCGGAGGCGTCTCCAGGGCGCAGGAAGGAAGGCGAGTCCGGCTCTCCGGCTGGCCGATCGTCGACAAGCTCCTGGGGCGGATCGCGTTCGCCTTTCCGGGCGGGGTCGGTCTCGTTCTGGCCAAGGACATCCGGACGTTCTTCAGAGACACGCTCCAGTGGTCTCAGCTCCTCCTTCTCGCGGCGATCATCGTCGTCTACCTCTACAACTACATGGTTCTGCCGCTCGACTGGATCGGGGCGGGGGGCGTCTGGCTCATGCACCTCATCGCCTTCCTGAACCTTGGCCTCGGGGGAGTGGTGACCGCCGCCGTGGCGTCGCGGTTCCTCTTTCCGGCCGTCAGCCAGGAAGGGCCCGCCTTCTGGATCCTGCGGGCGGCGCCCGTCTCCCTCTCGCGGATCGTCTGGGGCAAGTTCCTGGGAGGGCTGGTTCCGCTCGTGATCCTGGGAGAGATCCTGGCTGTGGCCTCGGGGATTCTTCTCAACGTGTCGACGGAGATGATCGTCTTGTCGGCCGCCACGATGGCGTTCCTGGCGTTCGCGATATCGGGGATGGCCGTGGGTCTCGGCGCCCGGTATCCGGACTTCCGGGCGGGCAGCATTGCGCACGTTCAGATGGGATATGGAGGAATGATCTTCATGCTCCTTTCGCTCGCCCTGATCGCGGTCGTCGTTTTCCTGCTGGCCTGGCCCACGTACCGCATCGTCCTGGCCGGCGAGGGATGGGTCCCCGTGGGGGCCGGCCCCGGCGCCCTCATCCTGCTGGTTTTCGGGGCGGCGGCCCTTATCTGCATCGGCGCCGGCGTTGTCTCAATGCGCCTCGGAATCAAGGCCTTGGCCGCGGGAGAGTAGGGGATCCCCGCCGGGCCGCCCCCTACAATATCTGGGGCTCTATTTGACGGTTAGCCCATTCTGTAGCAGTTTTCCTTTGACATTGGTTTTTGCCATGTGATAGGTTTCTCCCGGTTTTTCCGCCTGAAACGTTGTTTTACAAGAAGCCGCCGGGGACGACGATTCCCGGCGGTGTCTCAAACCCACCGGAGGGGTCCATGCGCCTCGAAAAAGTCGACATCCAGGGTTTCAAGTCGTTCATGGACAGGACTCAGATCTCCTTCATGCCGGGCGTCACGGCGATCGTCGGGCCGAACGGGTGCGGAAAGAGCAACATCACCGACGCCGTCCGGTGGGTCCTCGGAGAACAGAGCGCCAAGCACCTTCGCGGCGACAAGATGGAGGACGTCATCTTCAACGGGAGCACGACGCGGAAGGCCACGGGAATGGCCGAGGTCTCCCTCATCTTTTCCGATCCCACGCGCGAGATCGTTTCCGACCTGGGCAACTACGAGCAGATCCAGATCGCCCGCCGCCTGTACCGCTCGGGCGAGAGCGAGTACCTCCTCAACAAGGTCCCGTGCCGACTCAAGGACATCCGGGAGGTCCTCATGGAGGGGGGCGTCGGGGCCCGGGGGTACGCCGTCATCGAGCAGGGGAAGGTCGAACAGCTCCTCAACGCCAAGCCGCAGGATAGGCGGTTCGTCGTGGAGGAGGTCGCGGGGATCACGAAGTACAAGGCGCGCAAGACGGAGGCGCTGAACAAGCTCGAGGCGACCCGCCAGAACCTGCTCCGCGTGAACGACATTATGACCGAGATCCGGCGGCAGATGGCTTCTCTCGAGCGCCAGGCGAAAAAGGCGGAGCGGTACCGCCGGTACCAGGACGAGATCCGCGGCCTGGACTTCCGCCTCGCGGCCGTCGAGTACGGCGAGTTGGGGCGCGACTGGACGGCCCTTCAGTGTGAGCTCAAATCGCTTCACGCCGACGAGGAGCGCCTCTTGACCGTCCTGGCCCAGGGGGAGTCGGCCGTGGAGGCCGCCCGCCTCGGGGTGATCGACCGGGAACGCGAGATCAAGGATGTCCAGAGGGGAATCTACGAGACGGAGACGGCCATCCAGAAGCTCGAAGGCCGGATCGAGATCCTCGGAAACCAGTCCTCTTCCCTGGCCGATCACGCGAGCCGCCTTGAGGCGGAAGGGGTCAAGCGGGACGAAGCCGCCGGGCGAATCGCCGAGGAGACCCGGGCGAAGGGCGGGGAAAAAGCGAGCGTCGCCGCCGACCGGGCGACGGCGGAGGAAGAGGCGGGGGCGATCCGGGCGCGGTACGACGCCCTTCGACGGGAAGCGGAAGAGCGCCAGATGGAGATCGAGGCCGCCCGCCGGGCGATCGTCCAGGGCATTTCGGTCCTGACCGACGCGCGGAACCGGCTGGCCGGTCTGACGGAACGCGAGGACGCGCTCGGGCGAAGCGCGGAGAAAGGGAAGCGCGAGACGGCGGAAGCCACGGCTCACCTGGCCGGCCTGGAAGAGGCCTCGCGCCGCGTCGCCGCAAAGGTCGGCGAGTCCGACGCCCGAAAGGTCCGGGTCCTCGACTCCCTGGCCGCTCTCTCCCGCGGCATCGAGGAAATGAACGCCCAGTTGACCCAGGCCGAGGCCGGCGTCCGCGCGGCGAGCGAGGACTTGGCGGCACACCGTTCCCGCCTCGCGTCCCTGAAGGAGTTCAGCGTCCGCTACGAAGGATACCGGGAGGCGGTCCGCGATCTCCTCACGTCGGAGGACGGGTCCCACATTCGTCCGTCGCTTCGCGGGGTCGTGGCCGATCTGATCGAAACGGAACCGCGCTACGAAGCGGCCGTCGAGGCGGCCCTGGGAAGCAGAATCCAGTTCTTGGTCGTCGATGATCCCCAGGCGGCCCGCTCAGCCGTCGAATACCTCAAAGGGAAGAGCGTCGGCCGGGGAACGTTCATCCCCCGCGTCCCGCGCGGAAGCGGTCCGTCCGCCGCCGTTCCGGGAGACGCCGCGCTCGGGTCCCTTCTCTCGTTCGTCCGATATTCGCCCGAAGACGCGGACGTCGTCCGCTTCCTTCTGGACCGGTTTGTCGTCGTCCCCGACCTCGATTCCGCCGAACGGTTCCACAAAGCTCATGCCGCGTCCCTGAACGGGAGCGCGCCCACGATCGTGACGCTCGACGGGGAGGTCTGGGAGCCGTCGGGGATCGTGACCGGCGGCGGACCGGACGGAGGATCGACCGGTCTGCTGGCCAGAAAGAGGGAGATCCGGGAGATTGAAGAAGACGTCGCGCGCCGGGAGGACGAAGTCCATTCGCTCGAGCGGGAACGAGACGCCCTGCGCGAGCGGCTGGCCGGGATGCAGGAGAGGCGGAAGGAGCTCGAAGGCGAGAGCCGTGAGGCCGATCTGGGACTGGCCCAGGCGACGCACGAGCGGGAAACCGTTGTTCGCGACGCCGCGCGGGCCCGCGAGAGGCTCGATCTTCTTCTCGCCGAGGCCCAGGAGCGGGAGGCCGAACGCTCGGAGATTCTCCGCGAGCGGGAAGGTCTCTCGGAAAAGGCGGCGCTTATGACCCGACAGCAGGAGGAGCGCGAGGCGGCCCTGGGCGCGGCCATGGAAGACGACAACCGGCGCCGGGCTCAGTTGGAGGTCTTGTCGGCGGACGTGACGATCATCGAGGTCCGCCTGGGGACTCTCAGGGAGCGCGTCGAGGGACTGGACCGAGACATCGCCCGGCTCGAGGAAGCCCGCACGGAGGCATCGAAAGCCGCGGCAAGCCACCGCGAGGAGGCGCGCGCCCGGCTGGCGGAGCGGGAGAAGGTCCTGGCGGAGACCGAAGAGACCCGGCGTCTCCTGGCGGATTCCATCCGGACCAGGGAGGAAGGACGCTCACGATTCGTGGAGCTTCAGGAAAGCCTGAACGTCCAGGCGGAGGAACTGACCCGGATCGAAGAGACCCTCCGGAGCGACCGGCTCGCCTACGATGATGTCCGCGAACAGCGTTCGAGCGGCGAGATCAGGAAGGCCGACCTCAGGGGTAAGCTGGACCACCTTGGTGAGAGGATTCGGGAGCTGTATCAGGCCGAGATCGAGACGATCGTGAAAGACCTCGGCGAATTCGAGATCGATCTTGAAGCATCCCGGACGAGGCGGGACGATCTCCGCGACAAGCTCGCCGGGATGGGAGCGGTCAACCTCGCCGCGTTCGAGGAGCACAGGGAGCTCGTCGAGCGGGACGCGTTCCTGACGAAACAGCACGCCGACCTCACGGAGGCGGTGGCGGCCCTCCAGGAGACGATCGCGAAGATCAACCAGACGACCGAGGAGCTTTTCTACGAGGCGTTCAACGCCATCAACGCGAAGTTCCAGGAGGTCTTCGGGGTTCTCTTCGAGGGAGGACGGGCCGAGCTCGTCCTGGTGGAGGACGGGGATATGCTCGACGGAGGGATCGAAATCGCGGCCCAGCCCGCGGGGAAGAAGCTCCAGAACATCCATCTCTTCTCCGGCGGCGAGAAGGCGCTCACGGCGATCGCCCTCCTCTTCGCATGCTTCCTCATCAAGCCGACGCCGTTCTGCATCCTGGACGAGGTTGACGCGCCGCTCGACGACCAGAACGTCGGGCGGTTCGCCCGCCTGGTCCGGTCCCTCTCCGACCGGACGCAGTTCATCGTCGTGACGCACAACAAGCAGACGATGGAGGCGTCGGACGCCCTCTACGGCGTCACGATGAACGAGCCGGGCGTCACGTCGCTGTTGGCCCTGCATCTCAAGTCCCCCACGGCCCAGGCGGCGTGAGAGCGCGGTGGATGGGTGATTCGGACCTTTCCTCGCATCATGACTTGTCTATTTGGGAAAAGACCTCCAACCGAACGCTTGCGTAAGGAGGTCTCATGCGAGTGGATACTCCGTGTCCTCCTGAAAAGATCGTTCGGATACAGGTGAACTGCGATGGCAAATCCAGCAAGGGCCAGATTCGTTGAAGACCTGACCAAACGGTTTGGAGTTGTTCGCAAGCTGGAGAATAGCGAGTCGCTCTTCGCGATCGGCGACGACAAGGCGAGGCTCTACTTTCGGTACTCCAAGAAACATCCCAGGAATAGGACGTTTTTCGGCCTACGCAAGATTGATCTCCAAGCCCTTGAGGGTCACAGGGGCATTCTGTGTTTCTTCTGGGAAGGGCAACCAGAGCCGCTGTTCATTCCCTTTGAGGAATTCGAACAGGTGTTTGCCGGCTTGAGTCCTGCCAGCGATGGACAATACAAGGTTCAGGTCTATGAGCAGGAGGGCGGGACAGAACTGTATATCGCCAATGCCGGCAGATTCAACGTGGAAAGCTATTTTAGTTGGGGTCACCTCGGATCTTTGCTGGAGATCTCAGGAAGTGCATGCCCGGAGTTGTCACACGTACAGGTGCAGACACTTCTTGGTGGTGTTGGCGCGGCAAAGGGTTTCGATATATGGATCCCTCCAAGTGACAGAGCCAAGCTCGATTGGGAAGTGAGCCCTACTTTTCCGGTGTCGAAATCCCTTCCACCAATACTTATGCAGATCAAAATGAAATTATCTCATGGATAAACTTTACACAACCGAAAGCGCTGCGGAGTATCTTCGTGTGACGCCGGCAAGAGTGCGCCAGTTGATTATTGCCGGGCGGATCAAGTCGGAAAAGTACGGCCGGGACCATCTCATTTTCGAAAGCGAGTTAAAGCAATACGCAGCCAGCGGAAAGAAAAAGGCGGGGAGGCCCCCCCAAAATAGCTTGCGCTTGCGTTAGTAATATTGTATAATTTTTCTATGAAAACGAAACGAAAATCACCGGCCGGCAGGGCAACTACGGAACTCGTGCTTTCCTCGTATCTCGGTGACAACAGCGAGGTCTTTCCGCATGTGCTGCGGCTGCACGTTCCCGCAGGCGCAAAAGTGGCCGACGTTACCTACGGCAAGGGCGTATTTTGGAAGAACATCCCTGCGGATGAATACAAGTTGCTGCCGTCTGATTTAAAGTCCGGGGTTGATTGCCGCCATCTACCCTATGGCGACGGGGAGCTTGATTGTGTTGTTCTCGACCCGCCTTATATGGAAGGCCTGTTCCGAAGCGATAATTCATTTGCCGGGAACGGGACGCATTCTTCGTTCCGGGACCATTACTCGAACGGCGACAGGCCGTCCGCGTTAAGTAACAAGTGGCACGATGCGGTGCTCGAACTTTACGTAAGGGCGGCCATCGAGGCAAAGCGGGTGCTCAAGCGTAACGGAGTATTGATCGTGAAGTGCCAGGATGAAGTAAGCGCGGGCATCCAACGTATGTCACATGTTGAGATCATCCTGAATCTCATGCGCTTGGGGTTCTATGCCAAAGACATTTTCGTTATGATGAGGCGGAACAAACCGGGCGTTACGAGGATTATCAAGCAGTTGCACGCGCGGAAAAACCACTCGTACTTCTTAGTCTTCCAACTCGGCGCGGCAAAGTCCAAACTGAACTCAATCAACATTATGCGCGATTTAACAGACGTTCGAGAAGGGGAATTGGGCTTGCAATATACGGAGGCTGCAAAGGCCAGGACACCGGCATTAATGTTGCGAGAAGCTTCCGCCGAATGGCGGGAGGGTAGTTCCGGAAAGTGCTGCGCGGGAGGTCGTCGTTCAACGCAAAAGCGAAGTTCCACTTCTCCTCGAAAGCGAAAAGGTTCACCGCGATGATGTCGAATTCTCCGACGAGCAGGCAGGTGGTCTCAACCATCTTGCTCCCGACCTTGATCTTGCGCCGATCACTCGCGTCGCATTGATACTTGCCGGTGTATCCGGCTTCCGTCGTTTTGATGCTGTTCGTCTGGAGGGATTTGCACTCTATCGTGAAGTCTTTGCCCTTATACGTGACGATGAGATCGCCTTTTCGGCTTCGGTCATGGTCGTCGGCCTTGTGGATATTCTCGTAAGGAGGACCGGCAAAGTGCATCTTCCTCAGTTTGTATTCCGCGATATAGCCGAGCATCAGGCCGCGCATGCTTGGGTTCTGTTGGATGATCTCGGTAAGCTCCTGCTCCGTCAGATCCCACCGTTTCAATATACTTTCACGTTGCTCCGGGGACATACATTCCTCTCGTAATTGTTACCAGGCTTGTCCAAATTAGGTTTTCAAACAGTTGAGCCTCCTTTGGGATTGTGGT
>CAKKSE010000077.1:0-2340 GCA_919903025.1 Nitrospiria bacterium
GCGAACTCGACCTGGGCGCCGCAGTCCGGGCAGGCCTCGCCCAAAAGGTGCGAATCCATGTACTGCTTCCGGAGCGCGCGGTGATAGATCGCCGTCGGCGAGGAGATGTGCCGCCGGTATTTGCGCCGGGCCTGCTCCACCTGCTCGAGGAGCGTCTCCACGGAGACGCCGTGCTGGAAGCCGATGGAGGAGAGGCGCGAGAGGATCTCGAGCGTCTCCAGGCGCGTGAGGTCGTGCTCACGCAGAAGCTCGAGGTACGCCCGGCGGAGGTCCTCCGGCGAGCGGGCCGCCAGGTCCTCCGTGAGGCTCATGGCGTCGTCGCGGGCCGGCGGGTTGACGAAGATCTCGAACGGGATCCTCTTCCGCCCCCTGTCCTCCTCGAGCTGGTAGTAGTTCATCGTGAGGTAGATGTGCCCCTCCTCCCAGGCGATCTTCTTCGTGATGCCGGGGAGGTCCTCCGGCCGCTTGAGCCGCTCGCCCCAGGAGAGTCTCTTCGTTGCCTCATCATGCCCAGGGACTGCATGGGAGACCTTCGGCGCGGAATGCGTGCCTTCGACGGACAGGACCTGCCCCTCCCGGCTCCCGTCGCGGTAGACGGTCACGCCCTTGCAGTCCAGGCGATAGGCCAGGCGGTAGACCTCCTCGATGTCCGAAGGCGTCGCCTCCCTGGGGAAGTTGCACGTCTTGGAGACGGCGTTGTCCGTCCCCTTCTGGAAGGCCGCCTGCATCCGGATGTGCCACTCCGGCGTGATGTCGTGGGCCGTGGCGAAGACCTTCTGCCACTTCTCGGGGACCTCGGAGAGGCCCCGCGCCGTCCCGCGGGCCGCGATCTTCTTCATGAGGTCCTCGGAATAGAACCCCTCCCGGCGGGCCGTCTCGGCGAACCGGCCGTTCACGTCCGTCATCTGCATGCCGGCCTGGTTGCGGACGAACGCCAGGGCGAAGACCGGTTCGATCCCTCCCGAAGCGTCGGCGATGATGCTGATCGTCCCCGTCGGCGCGATCGTCGTGATGGTGGCGTTCCGCCGGGGCGCCTTTCCGTCCGCGTGAGGCCGGGACCCTTCCCACCGCGGGAACGGACCCCGCATCAGGGCCAGCTCCTCGCTCATCTTGTGCCCCTCGGTCTGGATGAACCCCATGACCTGTTCGGCCCATTCGACCGCCTCGGGAGAGTCGTAGGGGACCTCCAGATCGTAGAGGAGGTCGGCCCATCCCATGACGCCCAAGCCGATCTTCCGGTTGGCGCGCGTCGTCTCCTGCACCTGCGGCAGGGGATAGTTGTTCGCCTCGATCACGTTGTCCAGGAAGTGGACGGCCGTCCGGACGACCTCCCGGAGACGCCCCCAATCCACGGCGCCCCCCGGCAGGGCCATGCCAGCCAGGTTGACGGAGCCCAGGTTGCACGAGTCGAAGGGGTGGAGCGGCTGTTCGCCGCAGGGGTTCGTCGCCTCGATCTCGCCGATCACGGGCGTGAGGGGATCGGCTTGGTTGATCCGGTCGATGAAGACGATCCCCGGCTCGCCCGTCGACCATGCGTGATGGACGATCTTCTGGAAGACCTCGCGGGCATGAAGAAGCCCGGCCGGCCGCCGGGTCCGCGGGTTGACGAGTTCGTACTCCTGGTTCTTCTCGACGGCCTCCATGAAGGCGTCGGTCAGGGCCACGGAGATGTTGAAGTTGGTAATCCGAGTCGTGTCCTGCTTGCAGGAGATGAAATCGAGAATGTCGGGATGGTCGATCCGGAGGATCCCCATGTTGGCGCCCCGGCGCGTCCCGCCCTGCTTGACGGCCTCCGTGGCGTGGTTGAAGACGGTCATGAACGAGACCGGCCCGGAGGAAACGCCCATCGTCGTGTTGACGACGTCGTTCCGGGGGCGGAGCCGGGAGAAGGAGAAGCCCGTCCCCCCGCCGCTCTTGTGGATGACGGCGGCGAACTTGAGGGCGTCGAAGATCTCCTCCATCGAGTCGCCAACGGGGAGGACGAAGCAGGCGGAGAGCTGGCCCAGGGGACGGCCGGCGTTCATGAGCGTGGGGGAGTTGGGCATGAAGTCGAGGCTCGTGAGCAGGCGGTAGAACCGCTCCTCGGTCTCGCGGACTTCCGACGGCGTCTGGCTGAACCGGCCATCGGGGGCCGCGATCGTCCTGGCCACGCGCCGGAACATCTCCTCCGGCGTCTCCATCGGCTCGCCGCTCTCGTTTCGCTTCAAGTATCGCTTGGCAAGGATCTTCCGCGCGTTGTCGGAGAGCGGCTTGGGAGAGAAGTCGCGCCGGGAGAAGCCGCCCGAAAGGCCCTGGCGGCGGTCGGCAAGCGCCGTTCCGACCCCCTCCGGCCCTTCCGGA
>CAKKSE010000077.1:2440-10362 GCA_919903025.1 Nitrospiria bacterium
CTAGGAAAATCAATGACTTACGCTCTATCTTGTATGCCAGGTAGATTTACACCCTAGATGTTGGGCTGTCAAGAAATATTTAGTAAATTATAAACAACGTTTATAACGAAGACTGACAGAGGTTGGAACAGAGGCACTTCCGACTCAAAAATAGCTTTCAGCGGTCAGCGGTCAGCAAGGACGAAGAGACGGTTTTTGTCTTTCGCTGAATGCTGAACGCTTACAGCTTTCCTCTTCACCGTTTCCCCGATTCCCCGGTTTCGATTGTCTCCGGCAGGATCATCCGCACTTTCGTGATCCTGTTTCCCGCCCGCTTCGCCACGACGATCTTCGCGTCGCCCACGGAGGTCTCCTCCCCTTCGGCCGGAAGACGTCCGAACAGCCCCAGAACGAGCCCGCCCACGGTCTCGAAATCCTCTTCCGGCAGGCTCACGCCGATCTCCCGGTTCACCTTCCCGATATCCGTCCTCCCGTCCACCATGTATGTCCGGTCGCCGACGGAGAGAATGTCCCGGGGCTCCGTGTCCAACTCGTCCTCGATCTCGCCGACGATCTCCTCCAGGAGGTCCTCCAGCGTCGCGAGCCCCTTCACGCCGCCGTACTCGTCGATGATGATCGCCATGTGCGTCTTCTGCCGCTGGAACTCCTCCAGGAGAACGGACACTTCCTTCGTCTCGGGAACGAAGTGGGCCTTCCGGAGGACCTTCTCGGTCCGAAACTCGTCGCGCCGGTCCCAGAAGGCAAGGAGGTCCTTGACGTACAGGACCCCGATGATGTTGTCGATCGTCTCCCGGTAGATGGGCATCCGCGAGTACCCGTCCCGGACGGCCAGGTCCATCACATCGGAGAACGCCGCCTCGACAGGAAGGGCCGCGATGTCCGTCCTGGGCACCATGATCTCCTTGACCTGCGTCTCCGAGAAGCGGAAGACGGAGTGGATGAGCGCCTCCTCGGTCTTGTCGAAGACGCCCTTCTCCTTTCCTTCGCGGATGATCTGCTTGATCTCGTCTTCCGTGTAGAAGCCCGTCTCGGGGAGCTTCTTTCCTCCCAGCAGGCCGATCAGGAAGTTGCCCGTGATCGTGAGGAGCCGGACGACCGGGGCCGAAACCCTGGCGAGAAAGTCGACGGGGCCGGCCGACGCCAGGGCGATCCGTTCGGCAAACCGGACGGCGAGCGACTTGGGAACCAGCTCTCCCAGGATCAGCATGACGAGGGCGAGCGGAACAACGACGACGACGTAGGAAAAGACCTCGGCCCCGCGGACCAGGAACGGAACGCCCGTCCCCCGGAACCGCTCGGAGACGCCGGCGATGAACGATTCGCCGGCGACGGCGCCGGCCAGGGTCCCGATCACCGTCATGCCGATCTGGATGGCGGCGAAATACCGCTCAGGCTCGGCCTGCAGGCGGTGGACGGTCTTCGCCCGGCGGTCTCCGGCGTCCGCCAGGGACTTCATGCGGCTCTTCCGGCACGAGACGAGCGCGATCTCCGATCCGGAAAAGAACGCGTTAAGGAGGATCAGAACCGCGATGAGCGCCAGAATCAGAAGCAGATCGTAGGACATTGAATAGGAGGGACCCGCGGCCCGTCAGGCCGCGCCGCCGCGGCGGGCCAGATCGACCTCGGCGAAGAAGTACCCCGTCTCGAAGCGGGCCGTGTCGGGGCCGTCCGACCCGTGGACGACGTTTCGCTCGATCGACGAGGCGAAGTCCTTCCGGATCGTTCCGGGCGCGGCCTTCGCGGGGTCCGTGGCCCCCATGAGATCGCGGACCTTGAGGATCGCCCCGTCGCCTTCGACGACCATGACGAAGCAGGGCCCGGAGGTCATGAACTCCACCAGGCTCGCGAAAAAGGGGCGGGCCTGGTGCACGGCGTAGAACCCCTCGGCCTGCCGGCGCGAGAGGAGGATTATCCGCGCCCCGGCGATCCGGAGACCGGCTGACTCGAACCGGCGGACGACCTCGCCGATCAGGTTCTTCTCGACGCCGTCGGGCTTGACGATGGAAAGTGTCCGTTCCAGACTCATGCGCTTTGTCCTTTCGTTGATTTCAATTTGGCCAACACGCCGCCCAGCCGCCCGACCCCGTCCCGCACGGCTGACACCGACGCGGCGAACGCTTTCTTCTCCTCGGGCGAGAGCGGGATCTCGAAGATCGATTCCACCCCTCCGGCGCCGAGCTTCGCCGGAACGCCGGTGTAGACCCCCTCGAACCCGTACTGGCCGGTGAGGTAGGCCGCGCAGGGAAGGATCTTTTTCTTGTCCTTGAAGACCGCCTCGACCATCTCGGCCACGGCCGCGCCGGGGGCGTAGTAGGCGCTCCCGCTCTGGAGCAGGTTCACGATCTCGGCCCCTCCGTCCCGCGTCCGCTGGATGATCGCCTCCAGCCGGTCGGCGGGAATCAGGTCCGGAAGCGGCACCCCGGCCACGGTAGAATACCGGGCCATGGGAAGCATGAGGTCGCCGTGCCCGCCCAGGACGAAGGTGTGAACGTTCTCGACCGAGACGTTCAGCTCCCGGCTCACGAAGGTCGAGAACCGGGCCGAATCCAGGACGCCCCCCATCCCGAAGACGCGCGGCTTCGGCAAACCCGTCACCTCCGCCGTCACGTAGGTCATCACGTCCATCGGGTTCGTGACGACGAGGAACATCGCGTTGGGAGAGTGCCGAAAAGCCTGGCTCGCCACTCCCCCGACGATCTCGGCATTCTTGGCCGCCAGATCGTCCCGGCTCATTCCGGGCTTCCGCGCCAGGCCGGCGGTGATGACCACCATGTCCGATCCCGCCGTGTCCGCGTAGTCGTTCGTCCCCATCAGTCCCATGTTGAACCGCTCCACGGGGCCCGACTCGGCCATGTCGAGAGCCTTCCCCTGCGGGACCCCGGGAAGGATGTCGATCAGGACGACGTCGGCCAGTTCCCGCTCCGCGATCTTCTGGGCGACCGTCGCGCCCACGTGCCCGGAACCTACAACCGTCACCTTTTTTCTGCCCAAGAGCGTCTCCTTTCCAAGTCCTTTGCCATGAAGTTCGTAGTTCGGAGTTCGTAGTTCGGAGAAGAAAAGATAAGTCGCGCAAAAGGGGTTCTTGCCGCCTTAAGCTCGGAACTCCGAACTCGGAACTCCGAACTCATACTTCCGACTCCCAACTCCGAACTCCGAACTGCACTTACGCCTTGCTGATCTTGATCCGGCCGATCCGCCGGCCGGAAACATCGAGGACCTCGAACTTGAGGTCCCGGTACTTGACCGTCTCCCCCGCCCGGGGAATTCGGCCGAACAGGCCGAAGACGTATCCGCCGATCGTCTGGAAATCGTCCGACCTCATCTCCGTGGAGAAGGCTTCGTTCACCTCTTCCAGGCTCGCCTGGCCCGAGACGACGATGTTCCGCTCGTCGACAACCTTGACTTCCTCCGGAGCTCCTTCCTCGCCGCGGAATCGCTCGGCAAGCTCGGCGATCAGCCTCTCCCGCGTCACCATGCCGGCCGTCCCGCCGTACTCGTCCAGGATGATGGCCAGCGGCCAAGGGTGCGCCCTCATCTCCGCGACCAGATCCGAGAGCCTCTTGTTCTCCGGAATGAAGAACGCCGGCTGGACGAAGGCCTGGATCGTCCCATCCCCCTCGCCCGGCAGGGAGACGTGAAGGGCCAGCTCGGCCGCCGAGACCATCCCGACGACGTTGTCGATCGATTCTTCCACGACGGGATTCCAGAGGTTCGTCGTCTGCCGCGCCAGATCGAGCGCTTCCTTGATCGTCGCGTCGGCCGGGATCCCGGCCACTTCCGTCCTCGGCACCATGACGTCCACGGCCCGCGCCTCGCCGAATTCGCGGATCCGCCCCAGGACCCTCTGCTCGCTCTCCGTCACGGGCGCCAGCTCGGCGCGGATCTCGTCGGCCGGGATTCGCTCACCGGCCGCGGCCGCCGTCTCGCCTTCGCCCCTTGGCGGGGCCGCGAGGCGGAGGACCGCCTGCGTCCCGCGCTCGACGGCCCACGTCAATGGGGACATCAGGACTATCGTACCGCGGGCCAGATACGCGTACCTGACGCCCGTCTTGTAAGGATCCCTGAGCGCCACAGCCCGGCTCAAAGCCCGGAGAACGGAGACGGCGGCGGTCCAGATCGCCAGGGATGGGACCGTCCAGCGAAAGAACCCGCTCCCGATCGTCGCCTGAACGATGATCCCCGCCGATGTCACGATCAGAATCAGTTCGAGCAGTCCCGCCGCGTGATGAAAGCGAGCCGCGTCTCGAACGACGCGCCGCCAGACCTGCCCCCGGTCGTCCTCCGCCTCCCCTTCGGCGCCGGGTCCGTGCGACCGGGAGGAGAAGACGGTCACGTAAATCGCCGATAGGAGCGCGATCCCCATCAGACAAACAAACAGGATGAGGATCTCGACGTAGAACAAGGAGTTATCTGGATTGGCAGGATCCATCCGGGCCTTACCCGGCAGGAAGTCGCGGGAAGGAAAGGCAAACGAACGAGGAACCGGTCCTGCCTCGCCAAGCCGCCAACCCCGCCCCTGACGGGAAGAGGGCGTATGTTAGCCGCGAGGGGTCGGCGGTGTCAAGCAAGGGAAAACCCGCAAGGGAAAAACCCGGTGAATCGGTGAATGGGTGAATCGGCGAATCGCAGGCAAGCATCAAAGGGTCCTTACGTTTTCCATTCACCTATTCACCGATTCACCGGCCTCTTCCCAAATGCCTGAAAAAATAAGAGATCCCCGCCTTGAGGCCGGCTATGAACGCCGTTGCCTTGATTGTTGTCCCGGACACGCCGAACCTGACGGCCCTGTTGACGGAGTCGATGGTCGCCGCAACGTCCCTGACCGCCTCGGCCGTCTGTGCCGCCGCGTCGACCCCTGACCGGGTCCTCTCGGCGATGGCCCCGACATCCTTCGCCACCCCGTTCAGCTCGGCCAGGAGGGGCGGCAGGTCGCGGTCCATCTTGGCCAGCAGGTCTTCGGCCCGGGCCGCCGTCCGTCCGATCCGAACAGCGAGGTAGACGACCGAGCCCGCCACGGCGACAGCACAAGCAGACAGAATCCATATCCAGAGGTCCATCGCGCTCCCCTCTCTTGGAGCGGGTGGCCGAGGCCGGGGCGCCCCGCCGCCCGGAGCGGCTCACGCCGCGAGGACGGTGGGGCTGGCCGAGGACAGAACCCGCTCCATCGACAACGACAAACGGAAACAATAATACCACACCTCAGCAAAATCGTAAAACCCGGCGTCAATTAAGGAAGAATCCCTTGACAGTCCCTGGGGCGCGTGTGAGAATCCCGCCCGAAAAGGGATTGAACAGGATGAAAATTACGGGTGGTGCGGCCAAGGGAAGGCGGATCGGGCGGCCGGGACCGGGCATCCGCCCCACGTCGGCCAAAGTCCGAGAGGCCCTCTTCGATATTCTCCGAAGCCGGGCTCCCGGCGGAACGTTCCTGGACCTTTGCGCCGGGACCGGGGCCGTCGGCGTCGAGGCGCTCTCGCGCGGGTACGACCGCGTCGTGTTCGTGGACGCGGAGCCCGGGGCCGTTCGGGACCTGGAGCGCCGCCTGGGAGAACTGGGATTCCATCCTCGCGCGGACGTAAGGCTGGCCTCCGCGCTCGATTTCGTCGATTCCGCGGCCAAGGCGGGAAAAGCGTTCGACGTGGTCTTCATCGATCTCCCGTACGCGTCGCCCGAAGCCGCCGGCTTGCTCGAGCGGATCGCGGCTGGCGGCCTCCTTCGAGCCGGGGGATGCGTCGTTGTCGAGCATGCGGCCCGGACGCTTCCGCCCGAGCCGCCGCGGCTCCACCGAAAGACCAGGACCTACAGGTACGGCGACACGGCTCTCTCGCTTTACGTCCAGGAGTGAGATTGGAACACTTCGCGGTCTATCCCGGCACTTTCGATCCGATCACGAACGGCCACGTGGACGTGATCGAACGGAGCCTCAAGCTCTTCGACCGGGTCGTCGTGGCAGTCGCCCCGAGCCCGGAGAAGAAGCCCCTCTTCTCCCTCGAAGACCGCCTGGAGATGGCCGCCGAGGCCACCCGGCGATTCCCCAACGTCTCGGTAGATACGTTGGAAGGACTCCTCGTCAACTACGTCCTCAAGAAGGGCGCCAGCGCCGTTCTCCGAGGCATCCGCGCCTACTCCGACTTCGAATACGAGTTTCAGATGGCCCTCATGAACCGCCACCTCGACTGCCGGGTCGAGACTGTCTTCCTGATGCCGTCGGAAGAGTACGCCTACGTCACGTCGAGCCACATCAAGGCCGTGGCCTCCCACGGGGGAAACGTCGCGGGCCTTGTCCCCAAGTCCGTCGAGAAACGCCTCGCGGAAAAACTCGGCTTGGCCCACCCGCCGGGGGCGTGAGTTGGGAGTTCGGAGTTGGGAGTTCGGAGTTGGGAGTTCGGAGCAACAAGACAGAACGCGGAACGGAGTTCGTTGTCGGCTTAGACTCCGAACCCTGAACCCCGAACTCCGAACTCATACGGGGCCGGGTACTCCACTCTCTCCAGGCAAAGACCGCGCGCGGGGGCCGTCGGGCCCGCCAGCTCGCGGCGCCTTCCTTCGAGGATCGACGCTACCGCCTCCGGCGGGATCGCCCCCCTTCCGACTTCGACGAGCGTTCCCACGATGCTCCGGACCATCTGCTTGAGAAACCCGTCCCCCTGAAACGTCATCCGGATGATCTCGCCCGCCCGGTCAATGTCGACTCGCAATAGAGTCCGCACGGGATGGCGCGCCGTGCAAGTCGAAGATCGGAAGGAAGAGAAATCGTGCCGCCCGATCAGGAAACGGGCCCCCTCCTTCATCCGGCCGGCGTCAAGCGGAAACGGGAGCCGCCAAGCGGTGTCGCGGAGGAAAGCCGAGGGAACGGGAGCGTTCAGGACCGTGTAGACGTACGTCTTGGAGAGGGCCGACTTTCGCGCGTGGAACCCCGCGGGCGGAAAGTCGGCTCCGCGCGCGACGATGTCGTCGGGGAGCAAGGCGTTGAGCGCCTTCCGCCAAGCCGAGGCGTCCATCCCGAGAGCGGTCTCGAAATGGACAACCTGGCCGCGCGCGTGGACGCCCGCGTCGGTCCGGCCGGCCGCCGTCGCCTTCGTTCTTCTCTTGTGGATCCGGTCGAGGACCGATTCGAAGACTTCCTGGATCGTTCGGGCGTTCGGCTGAACCTGCCATCCGTGATAGGCGGTCCCGTCGTACTCGAGAAGGACCCGAACGAGGCGCGGCTCCTCACCCACGGGCCGTCACGGGTGGAGGAAAGGACGGCCCAGGCCGTCGGCAACGGCGAAAAGAACCGCGACGGACGCGGCGGCAAGCAGGTCCCTGGGAGTTGTCCCGGGGAGCGGGGGAAGATCCAACCGTGCGGCGGGCGGCCCCGAGGACCAGCCGATGCGGTCGCGGAACAACTCGGCGAGATGGTCGACCGCCGCGTCCATGCGGAGGCGGGCGGGTCCCGCCCCGATCGTTTTTCGGATTTCCGTGATCCGGCCGGCCGCGGCGGGGACCTCCTCCACCGTGAGGGAGAGGACGAGGGCGAATCGTTCCGCCGGAATGCCGATCCGTCCCAATGGCCTCAGCCACCAGGCGAGCGCTCCCCCCAAGGCCCGGACGGGAAGGACGGCGGACAGCCACGCGGCCATGAAAGCGAACCCCGCGACGCGAAGGAGGGCCGCGCCCGCATGCGCAAGTCCCTCGTACGTGATCAGTATCCCGGCGGGCAGCTCGATCCACATCCGCCCGGGCATCCCGAGGAGCGGGACCAGGGCAAGCGGGACACCCAGGAAGAGGGCCCCGCGAATCATCTTCGTCTCCCGGCCCTGGAGAGCGCCGGCGGCGAGCGCGCACAGAAACAGCGCGCCGACCAGGCCGGAGAGGAAAACGGGATTCTGCCATGTCCCCAGATGGACAGCCGTCATCGCGGCGAAAAGAAGGACGATCCG
>CAKKSE010000077.1:10462-19497 GCA_919903025.1 Nitrospiria bacterium
TCATGGCTCCCTCGCCGCCCGGAGGGTCGCCGTCACGTCCTTCGTCCGGAACTTCTCGATCCCCGCGTAGATCGCCTGGGCGATCTCGTCCCGGTACCTGTCGGTCTTGAGGAGCCTCTCCTCTTTGGGATGGCTGACAAAGGAGACCTCGGCCAGAATCGACGGCATCTTCGCCCCGTAGAGGACCCAGAACGGCCCCTGCTTCACGCCCAGATCGGCCGTTCCGTACTTCGACGCAACCGTGGACGCCATCGAAGACTGAATCCGATGGGCGAGCCTGAGGGACGGGTCTTTCTTCGCGTCGACGGCAAGGTGCGTCATGAGAAGATCGAACTCGTTCATCTGATCGAGACGCATCCCGTTCTCCCGGGCGGCCACCTCCAGGGAGCGCTTGTCGTTCGTCAGGTTGAGGACGTAAGTCTCGATCCCCTTCGCCCTGCGGTTCGGGGCCGCGTTCAGGTGAATGGAAACGAAGGCGTCGGCGTCGTCGAACCGGTTGGCGATTTTAGTCCTCTGCTGGAGAGGGATGAACGTGTCGTCCTCCCGCGTGAGGACGGCCTGCCCGCCGTTCTTCCGGACGAGATCGGCGACGCGGCGCGCAAGATCGAGCGCGACGTCCTTCTCCCGGAGGCCGCCGGGACCGATCGCGCCCGGGTCCTCGCCGCCGTGGCCGGCGTCGATCACGACCAGCCACGATCCGTCGGCCGATTGGACGGCCGGCTTTCTTCCCTTCGCGTCGCGGATCGCCGCCTTCTTCTCTCCACGCGCGCTTCCCTCCGCCCCCTTGTCTCCGCCGCCCCACGAAATCTCGATCGCCCCCTCTTCCGCCAGCGGCCGGACCTGGTGGCGGACGGGCCGCGTGAGATCGAGGACGACCCGCACCGTCTCCGGGTTGTACTGCGCCAGGCGCACCCGGTTGACGGACCCCTTCCCGCCCGGATCGACCGACGTCTTGGCCGACGGATGGAGACGGGCGCTCTTGAGATCGACGACGAGACGGTCGGGATTCGAAAGCGCCAAGGTCGCGAATTCGGCCTCGCCCTCGATGAATATCCTGACGTCCCCTTTCTCGGCAATCTCTCCAGGCTTTCCGGCCGCTTCCTCCTGGGAGATAGAGACGCCCTTGACGAGCGTCATCTTCCCGTCGGACCGGACGCCCGTGGAAGAAGGCTCGGGGGGGATCTTCGCCAGGAGCTCGCGCGCCTTCTTTTCCACGGCGCTCCCGGGATGGTTCGCGAGAAGGCGCTCGATCTCGAACCGGGCCTTGTCCGGGTCTTTGCGCTCATCGAGAAGGAGCCGGGCAATTTCCAGACGGGCGCGGGGGGCTTCGGGATGGGACGGCACCCTCAGATAAACGGCCTGGTAGGCCGAGAACGCCGCGTCGAGATCGGCCGAAGACTGCCTCAACCGATGGAGCGAGAGGGAAAGATCGCCCATCGCGGCGAAGGCCGCCCCCTGGCGGGCATCCCGGGGATTCTGATCGACCCACGCCGAGAGCCGCTTGATGCACGCCTTGGCCGCTTTCTCCGTCTCGGCCTTTACCGGAAGGGAGACGCGCTTGACGCACGAGTCGACCGGGCCCGTCTTCGAGCGCGTCGTCTTCGCCGCGTCGGCGTCGACGGCGGCCATACCGACCGCGAGCGCCGACGCCAGACAAGCGGAAAGCAAGAAATTCAATCGGATGCACTGCCGGGTCTTAACCATCGCATCATATTCTTATCTCAATTCCAGCGCCCCGTCAATAGAACAGCTGGGACCGGCCTCTAATGTCCCGTTTGACTCTTCCGGTTGTCGTATGATATTTAAGGATACCCCCGGCGAGACTTGGCGCTTTTCTCCGGAACCCAAGACCCACAAGGACCCATATCCATGACCTTCGAACCCAAAGAGATCCTCTCCCGGCGAATCCGCGCCCTCAATCCCTCGCCCACGATGGCGATCGACGGAAAGGCGAAGGAAATGAAGGCCCGGGGGATCAACGTCATCGGGTTCGGCGTCGGCGAGCCCGACTTCGACACGCCCGAGCCGATTAAGTCAGCCGCCATCCGGGCCCTTCACGAAGGATTCACGAAGTACACGCCCGTGGCGGGGATTCACGACCTGCGTACAGCAATCTGCGAGAAGTTCAAGAAGGAGAACGGGCTCCACTACGCCCCCGATCAGGTCGTGGTTTCGAACGGGGGGAAGCACGTCCTCTTCAACCTGGCCCTCGCCCTGTTCCAGGAAGGAGACGAGGTCATCATCCCCGCGCCGTACTGGGTCACGTACCCGGACCAGGTCCAGCTCACCGGCGCAACGCCCGTGATTCTCTCCACGCGCGAAGAGGACGGGTTTCTCCTGACCCCCTCGCTCCTTGAGAAGGGAATCTCGCCGAAGACGAAAGCGATCATTATGAACTCTCCCTCCAATCCGACCGGCGCGGCGTACGACAGGAGACAGATGGAGGAGATCGCGCACGTCTGCGTGAAGAAGGGAATCCTCGTCATCTCCGACGAGATCTACGAGCACATCGTCTACAACGGGTTCGAGCCGGTGAGCTTCGCCGCTCTCTCGCCCGAGGCTTACAACCTCACTGTGACGGTGAACGGCCTCTCCAAGTCGTACGCCATGACCGGATGGCGAATCGGCTACGCCGCGGGCCCGAAGGAGATCATCGAGGCGTGCGTCAACCTCCAGTCACAGAGCACATCGAACATCGCGTCGTTCGCCCAGAAGGCGGCCATCGAGGCGCTCAATGGAGACCAGGAGCCGGTACGGACGATGGCGGAGGAATTCGGCAAGCGGCGGAAGTACCTGCTGGAGCGGATGGACCGGGTCCCCGGCGTCCGGTGCTTCCACCCGCAAGGGGCGTTCTATCTGTTCCCCAACGTCTCGGCCTACGTCGGCAAAAAGTTCAACGGGAACCGGATCAACAACTCCGAGGAGCTGGCCCAGTACCTCCTGGACGAGGCGCGCGTCGCCCTCGTCCCCGGCGAGGCCTTCGGCGCCCCCGGGTACCTCCGCATCTCCTACGCCGCGTCGATGGAGAAGCTCAGGGAAGGAATGGACCGGATCGAATCCGCCCTGAAGAAGCTCGGGTAGTGTCCCCAACGCTTCTTTGCATAGAAAGTGTGACGTCATTCCCGCGGAAGCGGGAATCCAGACCAAAATGACTGGATTCCGGGTCAAGCCCGGAATGACGAACAAAGCAAAGGGAATTCTGTGACACTACACTCGGGTAAACCGTTCCGCAGGGAGTGAACCATGGCCAAATTTGCCCCCTTCGATGCTGCCGACTACCTCGATGATGAGGAAACCATTGCGGAATATATAACCTCCGCACTGGAAGACCCCAACCCCGACGTATTTCTAGCCGCCGTGCGTGATGTGGCCCGTGCCCGTGGCATGGCCCAACTCGCCAAAGACGCTGGAGTAGGGCGTGAGAGCCTTTACAAAGCCCTCACACCCGGAGCCAAGCCGCGCTATGACACGATGCTCAAACTACTTCACGCCCTGGGAGTAAAGCTTTCGGCTTCGCCTGTCCATTCATGAGTTTGTCGCAGCATCCATCGGCCGGCCGATCGTTCAACGGATAGATTTGAGACGTGGCCGGCCAAACCAATTCTCGACTCGGACCCCCTCGAACCGCTTGAAGTCAGCCGTGTTCCGGGTCACGAGGATCAAGCCGTTCACCTGGGCGATCGAGGCGATCTGCCCATCCACGAACGGCGGCGTGTCGCCCGTCTTCGCAAGTCGCGCCCGTTCCTCTCCATGCCAAGCCGCGGAGGCCGCGTCGTAGGGGAGGATGGGGACCGTCCCCTCGATCACCTCGCGAAGATAGCGCTCGATCACCGCGCGTTTCTTGGAATGCGGCAGTCTTCGGCATCCATAGACAAGCTCGTGCCAAACGGGCGCCGCCGTCGCGATCTCTCCGCTACGTTGTCTGAGTTTCTCCATGAGGTTCGGATCGGGAGCGGGCGTCAGGGGTTCGGACAGCACATTGGTATCAAGAAGGTACTTGAGACTCACAGAACCACGTCCCGTCCCCGGTCAGGCGCCCGAACGCTGTTGAATGTCTCCCGGCCAATCTTAAGCCGCTCCAGGTCCACTTCGCGCCGAAATGCCGCGAGAGCGTTCCAGAACTCCTTTCCTCCCCCGGTCATCCGGGTATAATCGCGCTCCGAGACAAGTACGGCAACGGGCCTTCCGCGTCGGGTCAACTTGACCGGTCTTCCCGTTTCGGCGCTGTGGATGAGACCGGAGAGATGGTCCCGCGCCTCGGCAATCGAGTATTCCTTCCTCACGGCACCCTCCTTAGATGGCCATCGAGTTGGCTATATTACCACGATCCCGATGTCCGGTTCAATAACATAGGGGACCGCCCCATCCGGAGAGTGCAGGTTCTTAGATCTCACTGCCGGGGGGCTTTTTCGCGCTTGTCGAACGGGGCGATGAGGCGGCGGATGACGTCGTACTCAGCGTCGGTGACGAAGCCGTCGTACTCCTTGTCCAGGGCCTGGATGACGGGGCGATGGGCCGGGTTCTTCTCGTCCAGCCGGAGGAACGCCTCGCGGACTTTTCTCAACAGCCCCTCATCCACTTTCGGGCCCGTCGAGACAAGGACTTGCGGCTGTGCTACGCGAGAAGAATCCGGATGTTCTCCATGAGCCGCTTGAGGCTCCGGCGGGAGATGTTTCCGGTTGCCTTGATGAGCCGGCGGTTGTCGATGGCGCGAACCTGGTCAACGAGGATGTCCGAAACTTCCTTCAACCCGCCCTCCCCGGGGAGAAGGTGAACCCGCAGGAACCGGGCACTCGGCATGATGCGGGTCGTGACCGGACAGACAACGGTGGAGGGATGCATCCCGTTCAGGAGATCGGTTTGGACGACTACGACGGGCCGGACCTTCCCTGGCTCCGTTCCCATCCGCGGGTTGAGATCGGCGATGAATACGCCCCCTTTCCGGATCTCCATTCCGCCTTACCGGACAGCCTCTTCTTCGAACTTCTCGAATGCGTCGAGTACTTCGAGGGAGTCCTCGCGAACCAGAACCGATTCCTCGGCCAGTTCTTTCTTGAGAACCCGGCGCTTCCAGAGCTTGTTATAGAAACTGACTGCGTTGTTGATGTATGCATTCCGCGGACGCCGCGTCCGTCGTAGAATCTCCTCGGTTTCGCGGAACACTTCATCGTTCAGCTTCAGCGAAAGGGCCTTCGACATCGCTTCCTCCCGTTGCATTGGTGACACCGAAAGAATATACCGCAATCTGTGAGATGTCAAGAAAGAAGCCCGCTGGAAAACTTGTGAGCAATCCGCGCTACGGCCGGGGGGACTTCTCGCGCTTGTCGAACGGGGCGATGAGGCGGCGGACGACGTCGTACTCGGCGTCAGTGACAGGGGCGAAGCCGTCGTACTCCCTGTCGAGGCTCTGGATGACGGGGCGGTGGGCGGGGTTCTTCTCGTCCAGCCGGAGGAACGCCTCGCGGACCTTTTTTAACAGCCCCTCGTCCACCTTCGGGCTCGCGACGACGCAGTAGGGCGGAAGATGCGGAGACCTGTGCAGGATCCTCAGCCCCTTCCCCTCCCATTCCAGGGCCGTCGTGTCCTTCAGGACTCCGGCATCGAAATCTCCGTCGCGCACCTTCCGGGCGATCACGTCGTAGTGCCCCACGTACTCGTACTTCCCCAGATTCTCAAGGGACATCCCGGCCCCCGCAACGACGGCCCGCTGGAGGAGCGCCGCCTTGTCCCCGAAAGCGAACGTCCTGCCAGCAAGGTCTCCGACGCGCCTGATCGGGCTGTCCTCGCGGACGACGATCATGAGCTGGAACGAACCCTTTCCGCTCGTCACCATTTTCGCCACGAGCCGCGTCTTCCCCAAAGCGTGCGACCGGATGTAAGCCACGGGCGTCAGGTAGGTGAAATCCACGGCGCCGCTCGAAACATCCTCGACCGCCTTCGTCATGTTGGGCGAGAGCTTGAGGACGACAGGCTGTCCCAGCTCGTTGCCGAGGTATTTCGTGAGGGGGGCGAGGCGCCGGTACATCTCGGCCGGAATGTCCATCGCGACGGAGCCGAACCTGATCTCCCGCTCGGCCAAAGCCCCGCTGGGGTTCAGGGTTACGGCGATCATCGCGCCCAGGACGGCCAGAACTCCGCCGAACCGTACGCACACCCCCACCCTCACCCTCCCCCATCGAGGGGGAGGGGAACTCCGCAAAAGGCGAACTCGATCGTTTTCGGAAACAAGAGGGGTCGATCCGCCAAGAGTCATCCCCGCCCTCCCAGGACCTCCCGGATCTTCTGCGTGAGGACTGCCGGCGTGAACGGTTTCTGGAGAAAGAGCGTCCCGGGGGCCAGCTCGCCGTGGCGGAGGACGGCGTCGTCTGCGTAGCCGGACATATACAGGACCTTCATCGACGAATGCTTCGACTTGAGGCGGTCCGCCAGCTCCGGCCCGCTCATTCCCGGCATCACCATGTCTGTCAGCATGAGGTGGATCGGCCCCTCGTGCCGGTCGATTGCCGCCGCGGCCTCCTTTCCGCCGGCGGCGGAGAGAACCGTGTACCCTGCCAGACCAAGGACCTTGGACACGAGCTCGCGGATGCCGTCCTCGTCCTCCACGACGAGGATCGTCTCCGTCCCCGAGACCGGGCCGGCGGCCGGCTTGGCCTCGGCCGGCGCAGCGGCGGTTTCTCCCGACGGCGGCAGGTATATCTTGAAGGTCGTTCCCCGGCCGAGCTCGCTGTAGACCCAGATGTACCCGCCGCTCTGCTTGACGATCCCGTACACCGTGGACAGCCCCAGTCCCGTTCCCTTCCCCATCTCCTTGGTCGTGAAGAACGGCTCGAAGACGCGGTGGGCCGTTTCCTCGTCCATCCCCGTCCCTGTGTCGGCTACCGCGAGCATGACGTACGACCCCGGCTTGACGGGAAGGTGCCCGCGCGCGTACGCGTCGTCCAGCTCGACGTTCGCCGTCTCGATCGTGAGCTTCCCCCCTTCCGGCATGGCGTCCCGGGCGTTCACGGCCAAGTTCATGATTACCTGCTCGATCTGGCCCGGATCGGCCTTCGTGATCCGGAGGTCCCGGGCGGAAGCGACGACGAGATCGACGTGTTCGCCGATGAACCGGCGGAGCATCTCCTCCATCCCGGAGACGACGGCGTTCAGGTCGATCGGCTGGGGCGAGAGGATCTGCTTGCGGCTGAAGGCGAGGAGTTGCCGGGTAAGGGCCGCCGCCCGGTCCAGGTTCTTCTGAGCTTCGACGGAGTACCGCCGGAGAGGGTCCTCGGGCCGGAGCCCCTTCTCGATGAGATCGCAGTACCCCATGATGACGGTCAGCACGTTGTTGAAGTCGTGGGCGACGCCGCCGGCGAGCCGCCCGACGGCTTCGATCTTTTGCGCCTGAAAGATCTGGGCCTCGAGATGCCTCTCGCGGGCTTCGCTGACCCGGAGATCGTCGAGAATCTGGCTCGCCCTCAGCATGTACCGGACACGGTGGCCCAGGATCGTCCAGTTGATCGGCTTGACGGCGAAGTCGGTCGCGCCGGCCTCGTACGCCTTGTTGACCGACTCGACGTCGTCGAGACCCGTGAGCATCAGGACCGGGACCGTCTCGCCCCCCGGCGTCCGGCGAATCTCGGCGCAGGCCTGGAAGCCGTCCATTCCCGGCATCATCACGTCCAGAACGACGACCTTCGGTCCGAGGCGCGTGAATTCGGACACGGCCTGCCGGCCGTCCTCGCATTCCGCGACGTCGAAGCCCGCCTGCTCCAGCGTCGTCCGGACGAGGAACCGCGTCGATGCGTCGTCGTCGGCGACGAGGACCAGGGGCCTCTCGCGTTGGGGACCCGCTTCGCTCATTCAGCCTGTCTCCCGTGACAGGGCCTTCAATGCTTTTTCCACCCGTCCGTACTCCGCCTCGATCTCGGCGAGCCGCTCCGCTTCGTCCCCCCGAAGACCGGAGCTGACCCGCGCTTCGAGCTCCCCGCAGAGGGCCGAGAGCCTCATCGCCCCCATGTTCGCGCTGCTCGACTTGAGCGTGTGGACGGCCGTCCTCGCTTCCGCCTCGTCGCCCCGGCGGACCGCGTCGCGGAACCTGTCCAGCAGTTCGGGGGCGGACCGCGCGTACAGCTCGACGAGCCGCCCCAGAAGCCCCTCCGAGCCCGGCGCCCCTCCCTTTTCGAGGGCGCGAATCGCCGCAATCGCCTTCCGGTCGATCGAGGCGTCACCCTCTTCCTTGGGCGCGTGACCCGATCCGCCGCCCTGCCGGATGCCTGCGGCGGGCGCGAACCAGCGGTCGAGGGCGTCCCGAAGCGCCTCCACGCGGAGCGGCTTGGGAAGGAAATCGTCCATGCCCGCGGCGAGACATCGATCTCGGTCTTCCTCCATCGCGCTGGCCGTGAGCGCGACGATCGGAATCCGCCGCCCGCCTTCCCGCTCCCGGCTCCGGATCTCTTCCGTCGCCGTGAACCCGTCCATCCGCGGCATCTGGCAGTCCATCAGCACGAGGTCGTAGGCTTCCCGCTTGATGGCGGCCAGGACCTCATGGCCGTCGGCCGCGACGTCCGCCCGGCAGCCGAGATTCTCCAGCATGCTCAGGGCCACGTCCCTGTTGACGGGATTGTCCTCGGCCAGCAGAATTCGAAGACGGTCGTAGGAACCCTTCCCCGCGGAGACCGGATGGTCCGCGGAAACGGGTTCGAACCGCTCCCCGCTCAAGACGGATGCGAGGCAGTTGTACAGTTCCGACTGGCGCACCGGCTTGTGAAGCCAAGCGTTGAACTCTCCGCCTTCCGTCCCATGGAGCCCCGCGGAGGTCAGCAGGACAAGCCGCGTCCGGGAAACGGAGGCATCCGACCTGATCGCCCGGGCGAGCTGATGCCCGTCCATGCCGGGCATCATCATGTCCAAGACGGCGAGATCGAACGGCTCTCCCCGCTCCGCCGCGCGGCGAAGCGCCGAAAGAGCCGAATGGCCGTCGGCGGCATCCTCGCCTTTCATCCCCCAACATATCACAAAATCCATGAGAATCTGGCGGTTCGTGGCGTTGTCGT
>CAKKSE010000078.1 GCA_919903025.1 Nitrospiria bacterium
GGGGCAACGCTTCCCCCAAGATATGGGCCACACCCACACAAAACCCGGATGCGCCGATAAATTAATCCCATTGTGGCGTTGTGAAGATGCCGTCGCCGGGAGGAAGGTCCCGGGTCAAACGCCGCGGTCAGAAACGCTTTGACAACCCGCGGGTTGGATTGATACCTTTGGCCTAACCCCCCATGCGCGCTTTCTGGCAGAACGAGGGAAGGCTGCCGGCCCGACGGTCCAGGACCTTTTCATTCCCGAACGGTTCTTCTCCATCCGGCCCCATCCGTCAGCGAAGCCGCCCTCCTATTTGGAGCATCTTGATGTTTCGCACGATCTGCGTTCCGGTCGACAACTCCGAGCACTCAAACGCGGCCATCGATATGGCTCTGTCCGTTGCCAAGGCGGCGGGCGGCGAGATCGTCGGGAGCCACGTCTTCGCGGCTCGCCTTCACGACGTCCGGTTCAAGCAGATGGAGTTCACCCTTCCGGACCGGTACCGGGAGGAGACCGAGCTGGAGCGCCAGCGGCGGGTCCACGATTCCCTGATTTCCAATGGCCTCAAGCTGATCTCCGATTCCTACCTGGACGTCCTGGAGAGGAAGTGCGCCGAGGCGTCGATTCCCTTCACGCGAAGAACGTTCGACGGCCGGAACTACAAGATGCTGGCCGACGACATCAACGAGAGCCGGTACGATCTCGTCGTCATGGGGGCGCTCGGGATGGGGGCGACGCGGGAATCGCTTCTGGGAAGCGTGACCGAGCGGGTTCTGCGGCGGGCGCGGGGCACCGACTTCATCGTCGTGAAGCGGGATCCGGCCGCGGAGGACGCGCCGATCGCGGCCGCGCTCGATGGGAGCCCCCAGTCGTTCGCGGCGTTCCGCACGGCCCTGGACCTGGCCCGGGCGTTCGGCTGCAAGGTCGTTGCCCTGGCCGTCTACGATCCGTATCTCCACTACAATGTCTTCCACGGAATCGCGGACGTCCTCTCCGAAAAAGCCGCCAACGTCTTCCGGTTCAAGGAGCAGGAGCAACTGCACGAGGAGATCATCGACACCGGGCTGGCGAAGATCTACCAGTCCCACCTCGACGTGGCCCGGCGGCTTGCGGCCGAGGAGGGGATCGAGGTCGACGTCCGCCTCCTGGCGGGAAAGGCGTTCGAGAAGGTTTTGGAGTTTGTTCGAAATGAGCGGCCGTGGCTGTTGGCGCTCGGGCGGACGGGTGTCCACAGCGGGGAAGACGAGATAGAGATGGGCTCGAACGCGGAGAACCTGGTCCGGCTGGCGCCTTGCAGTGTGTTCCTGACGGCGAGGAAGTTCGTCCCGCCCGTCGACCTGAAGGCCGAAGCCGCCATGACGTGGACGCCGGAGGCGGCGGACCGGATGGAGAGAGTGCCGGGTTTCGTCCGTGGCGTGGCACGGAACGCCATCCACCGATGGGCGATGGACCGGGGACACTCCGTCATCACCTCCGGACTGATCGATGAAGCGATCGGCGAGCTGATTCCGGAACCGGCGCGCCGGGCCATGGGGATGGGGGGAGGGCCCGCCGCCGCGTCAGCGGAAGAAGGAAGTCCGGCCCGCGCGTTCGTGTGCGGCGTATGCGGATACACGGCGCGCGGGACGGTCCCCATGAAGTGTTCCGTCTGCGGGGCCGGGAGCGATCGGTTTCGGGACATGGCGGCCGAGGGGGCGAAGAACAGCCCCTCAGCCGAGGGCGGCGTCCGGGAAGAGCGAACGTTCGACGGCATCACGCTTGCGTGGACGGAAGAAGCGATCGGTCTTCTTGGAACGGTTCCGGCGGGGCATTCGCGCGACAGGGCGAAAGGGCAGGTCGAGAAGACGGCCCGCGTTCGGAGGCTGGCCGTGATCACGCGCGAGGTTGTGGAAGAGATCGTCGGCGGGGTAAAGGGCGGGGGCGACGCGGCCGGCGGTTCCCGGGCGCCCGCTCCGGAACGGTTCGAGTGGTCGCCGGACGCGCGGGCGCGTCTTGATCGCGTTCCGGACGGGTTTATGCGGGAGATGATCCGAAAGAAGATCGAGGTCCTCGCAGCGGAGCGGGGGGCCTCGCGGATCACGCTGGAACTGGCCGAGGAGGCGATCGTCCAGGGGCGGAAGGTCATGGAGGAGACGATGGCCGCGGTTGCCGGAGAAGACGGCGGATCGGTGAAGAAGTGAACGTTGTAAATTGGAAATTTGAAATTTTCAATTTGAAATTGGGGTGAAGTGCCGAACGGGTGAAAGCGAGCTGGCGGATTGAACAGACCCAGCCGCCTATCGACCGAGCCGCCTGAATTTCCCATGGTTCCCCAACTCCACGCCATCTCCTGGAACCTGACCCGCCGGTGCAATCTCCGGTGCTCTCACTGTTATCTGGACGCGGACTTCCTTGAAGGGCGGCGCGTGGACGAGATGTCCACGGAAGACTGCTTCCGGATCATCGACCAGATCCGGTCAGCCAATCCGAACCCCTTTCTGATCCTCACCGGAGGAGAGCCTCTTCTCCGCCCCGACGTCTTCGAGATCGCCGCCTACGCGTCCGACAAGGGGGCGTACGTCGTTGTCGGGACGAACGGGATTGCCCTCACGGAGAAGAGCATCGACCGCATGAAGCGGGCCGGCGTGAAGGGGGCCGGCGTGTCGCTCGACTCGGCCGATTCCCGCGTCCACGACCGGTTTCGCGGCGTTCCGGGGGCCTGGGATCTCACGATGTCGGGGATCCGCCGGCTTGCGGCGGGGGGATTGCCGTTCGCCGTTCAGATGACGGTCACGGAGACGAACGCCGGCGAGATTGCGGCGATGGCCGATCTCGCCCATTCGGCCGGCGCAACGGCCCTCAACGTTTACTTCCTGGTCTGCACGGGGCGGGGCCAGGAGATGACCGATCTCTCCCCCGAGGCGTACGAGCGGATTCTCGCCCATCTCTACGACGTTCACGAGAAGTACGAGGGCCGTATGCTCGTGACGGCGAAGTGCGCGCCTCATTTCCGCCGGTTCGTCTACGAGCGGAACCCCTCGTCGCCCCTGATGAAGACCTACCAGGGCGGGTGCCCGGCCGGGACGCACTACGCGCGGATCACGCCGTCGGGGGATGTGACGCCGTGCCCGTACATGCCCGATCCGGTGGGAAACCTGAAGGAATCGTCTTTCGGCGATCTCTGGCGGAACGCCCCCGCGTTCGTCCGGCTTCGCGATCCGATCCTCCGGGACCGTTGCGGCGCCTGCGAGTTCCGGACCGTCTGCGGCGGATGCCGGGCGCGGGCACTTGCGGAGACGGGCGACATGCTCGGCACGGACCCTTGGTGCACATACGAGCCGGGAAAGAGGAAGATGGAGGAAGTCCTTCTTTCCCGCGAAACCGCGCTTGGACAGCCTGTGGCCTTCTCGATTTCATGGACGCCGGAAGCCAGGGAGCGGTTGGAGAGGATTCCCTCGTTCGCTCGCGGGATGGTCGTGGCCTCGGTCGAGCGGTACGCGGCCGAGAACGGCATCGGGGAGGTGACGGCGGAGCTGATGGCCGAGGTCAAATCGCGCCTGATCGGAGACGGGAAGGGGATTCCGGCGTTCGTGAAGGCCGGGCGGTTGTAATCCTTCCTCCCCTCACCCTGGCCCTCTCCCCAAAGGAGAGAGGGGAAATTAAGCAGGGCCGCTCTGGTTCGCTTCCTCTCCCCGTTGGGGAGAGGATTGAGGTGAGGGGGAGATTCGTATTGGCAAAGATCCGCAATCCAGAAGATCGAGCCAGGAAATATCATCACGCGGCGGCGGCGTACGCGGCCATCGCCATCGCCTACTTCCTCCTCTTCGCCTGGAAGCGGCCGCCCCATCCGATCGAGCCATGGATCATCGGCGTCGTTGTCGGGGCAGGGCTCCTCGTGGCTGTCGTGTTTCCCGTTCTCATCTGGCGGCAACACCGCTGGCTCGTTCTGCTGCTGTTCGTCGTCTACGTGGGCCGTGTCTTCTGGTCCGCCGCCGCGATTCCCAAATACGGCTGGGTCTTCGGCGTCGTGACCGCTCTGCACGTCCTCGTTCTAGTGTTCCTCGTCCGCGCGGGATTCGATCTCTGATGGCCTGGTCGGCGCTCACGCGGGCGCGCGCATGGGTTGTCGCTGGGGTTGTCCTCCTCGCGGCCGGCGGGATCTTCCTATTGGAGACCAGCCGGGAAACGGTGGATGTGGCCGGGTTCGCCTATCCGCCCCGTGCGTTCGGCCGGCAATCCGATGGCGGGATTGCCGACGCGAGAGTCACCGTGGACGCGAGATCCAAGGAGAAGTGGCAGTACGTCCGATTCTCTGCGGGCGGCGTGGTTGCCGTGGCGGGGCGGGTTCTTCCCGACTGGGACATCGCGTTCCGGCGGTTTCAGGTCGTTACGAACAGCGGCGCGACGAACCCGGCGGGGCGAGCCGGCGTTCGGGACATGGGGCCGGTTTCGTTTGAGACGGTCCAGGAGGCGCCGGAGAAGGGATATCTGGCGGACGCGCAGACGGGCGACCGCATCCAGACGGAGAACCCGACGCTCAAACGGTGGTACGAGTATGACTATGCAGTGCACAGGCTGAAGCCGAAACCGAATATCTACGTCATTCGGACGGCCGACGGCCGATACGCCAAGCTCCGGATTCTCTCGTACTACGGTCCACAGAAGGAGGCCGGGTGGGTAACGCTCAGATTTGGAGTTACGCCTGAAGGATCCCGACGGTTTCGGTGAGAGCTGGACTGATCCCTTGTATCTTGTCCAAGGGGACCGGGTCATAGACAATGGAAGCGTTCTTT
>CAKKSE010000079.1 GCA_919903025.1 Nitrospiria bacterium
CGCCGCCAGTCAAGAGTAGCGCATCAAATGCATCAACGTCCCTAAAGGTCCTCTCAACGTCCCTAAAGGTCCTCTGAAAGCGAAGAATCGTTCGTCCGCCAGGGGTCTGGATCAGGGTCATGGGGACCACCCTGCCCTGGTGGCGGCGAAACAGGGCGCGCTGTTGGTCCACATCCACCGCGACAGGAACGAAATCCCGTTCCAGCCGCTGGCGGACGGCCTCGGTTTCCAGGGCCTCGACCTCGTACTTGCGGCACCAGGGGCACCAGTCCGCGTAAAAAAAGATGAATAGCGGCTTCTTTTGATTCTCGGCCCTCTGGAAGGCAGCTTCGCCATACGCCTCCCAGCGGATCTCGGTTTCCTTCATGTACGTCCAGGCCAGGGCTTCGGCCCCAATGGCCAGAACCCACGCACCAAGCAATGCCGTCATGACACATCGAAACCACAGCTTCATTCAACGACCTTGTGGCCCTTGGGCGCCAGGTCCCAGCGAAGCACCCGCTCCCTCATACTGTCCAGGTCTCGGAGGCGAAGGTTCAGGGTTTTCGTCTCGCGGGTCACTACGGGATTTCCCTCTCCATTCGGGGGATCATGCCCTGTGGCTCAGCCTTGCAGCATCCAGAAACTGCTGCTTCCCTTGTAATCGCAGTCTCGCATCCCATCAATCCCATTCCGCCGGGCAGACGACGCCACCTGTTTCGCCAGGCCGCTTGCCGTTTCGAAATCGAGTTCCACGCCCTCCACGCGAACGCGGACTTCTTGCATCATGCCTTCCACATGCCCCTCGTGCATCAGCCACTCCTCCGCACGCGGCCCGATTGGCACGGCTGGCTCTACCGCTTTGCCGAGCGGATCTCCTTCGCCCGCGCCTCCGCCCTTTCCGTCTCCTCTTTCCGGCCCGTCTTCTTGTACAGATCGGCCATCTTCTCCAACAAAGTGGCGACCTCGGGGTGATCGGAGCCCTGGCCCTTCTCCCATATGGCAAGCGCCTGCTTGTAGAGAGGTTCGGCTTCGGCATACTTCCCCATGTGAATCCGGTATAGATCGGCCAGGTCGGTCAAGCTCCGCGCTGTGTTGGGATGGTCCGGTCCGAACCTCTTCTCGGCGACCTTCAGCCCCTCCCGGCCGAGCCTTTCCGCCTCGCCGTACCTCCCCTGTCGGGCCAGATCGAGAGACTTGGCGTGCAAATCCTCCCAGGATTGCGTCGGCGCGCAGGACGTCCCCCCCAACGCCCCGGCAAACAGCAGAAACAACAGGACTTGCGTCGACCTCGTCATCTCTGTCCGCCTCCCCGCGCGTCCGGCGCGTGCCGCTCCGCCTTTCTCCCCACGCCGAAGACGCAGATGCGTCCCAGGCGCCTCACCCTCGAGGTCTCGATCTGGTTCTCCTCCAAGCCCGCCTTGAACTCCTCGAAATCGAACTCCCCGCCCGCGGGATGCCGGGTGCACAGCCGGACGAAGACGTTCCTGAGGAAAGGGCGCTGGGGCTCCTCGAAGAAGAACTCGCCCCCGCTTTTGAGAACCCGGGCCGCCTCTCTCACGGCCTTTCGCCAGTCCTCCATGTGGTGCAAGACGCCGAACGAGAACACCGCGTCGAACTTCCCGCTCGGCTCGTCGATCGCCATGGCGTCGCCCACCCGGAACGCAACCCGCCCCTCGAGATCCCGGTCCATGCTTCTTCTGGCCCGTTCGATCTGCCGGGGATCGATGTCGATCGCCACGACCCTCTCGGCGCCAAACCGCCGGGCGATAACCGCGGCCCCCGTTCCCCCCCCGCACCCGATCTCAAGGCACAGCGGGTAGACCGAGCGGGTTCCCATCCTTTTGAGCCAAGAGCCCTCGACGCGCCTCTGGACAAGGGAGCGGACTGGATTGCCCGTAATGAGCCTCTCGATGAAGTTGAGCTTCATGGTCCCGTCATGCCCTTTCCTCCAAGCTTCGGGATAAAGCAGGGGACCTCTTTCATGTATGCCCGGTAGGCCGGCAGGCGCGAAACGAGATCGATCTCCTCCAGCCGGGCCTGGACGAATGCCCACACCACGCCCACGGCGCAGGCGACCACCACGGACGACGTGGGCTTAAGCAGGGCCAGGCCGACAAAGATCAAGATCATGCCCGCGTAGATCGGATGGCGCACGTGGGCATAGAGCCCGCGGCGGACCAGCGTGTCCCGGATGGATGGCATGTGCGTGCGCAGGCCCAGCGAACTGTGTCCCCAGACCACAGGGATCGCCCCGCCGGCGATGAGCAGCCAGCCCAGCGTCATGCTTGCCGAGCCGCGAACAAACAGGAGAGGGGCGGCCGTCCGCCAAGCGAGGACGAAGCCGAAGAGCCAGAGGGGAATGGCGAGCAAGTTCCTCAGAACCATCGTGGCCATCCGCCCGCCCCGCTCTCCCCACAACCGCGAGAAGGCGGCCGTGAACGCGCTGGCCCCGCCCAAAGCGAACCCGAGCAACAGCGGAATCAGGAACCGGTACATGCCTCCTCCCGGCGCCCGCCCTTCTACCCGCCCTCCCGCGTCCCGCCGGGCGGCACCACGCGCGCGATTTTTTTCAAGATGGAGATGTCCTCGCCTACTTCTTCGCGCCCGGCGTGTGCGCGCCTTTCATCATCTCGTCCATGCGATTGCGCATCTGGTCCATCTGTTTCTGCATGTCGGCGTCCATCATCATGCCCTTGCCCATCATGCCGGACATCTTGTCCATCATCCCGGCCATCTCGCGCATGCGCTCACCCATCTGCTTCTGCTGCGCCGCGCTCATTCCGCCCTTGGACATGTCACCGGACATGCCCATCATCTGGTCGGCCATGTCGTGCATCATCCCGGACATCTGACTCATGCCGGGACCGCCCTTCTGATCGCTCATCATCCCGCCCATCATGCCGCCGCCCATCTGGGCGACCGCCGGCAGCGCCAACGCAAGCCCGAATGCGAGCATACCTGCGCCGAACTTCCAACCGATTGACGTCTTCATCGTTTCTCCTTTCGCGATTGTGGGGATCGCCCCCGGTTGTTGAACCCTCTGTTGCCGCAGCGACTTCAGCCCACCGCCGCCCGCGGCTGCAGCCGCGGGAGAAACGCCGGCGTGCGCGCGGCGTAGCGCCGATACTCGTCGCCGAACTCCGCCTCGACCTCGCGCTCCTCGCGCCGCGCCAGGCGCACGTACATGTAAACCAGTATCGGGAACATCAGAAGCGTCAGCAACGTCGGCCATTGGACCAAGAAACCAAACATGATGAGCACGAACGCCGCGTACTGCGGATGGCGGATGCGCGCATACGGCCCGCTGGCTGCAAGTGTAGGCGTGCGTTGCGCCGCATACAAGACCCTCCAAGCCGCGGCGAGCAGCCAGAAGCCGCCGCCAATCAAAGCGAAAGACAGGAGATGGAACGGGCCGAAATGGGGGTTGGCGCGCCAGCCGAAGAGCATCTCGAGCAGGTGGCCGGCGTCGTGCGCCAACCAGTCCACGCCGGGATAACGGCTCTGGAGCCAGCCCGACAGGAGATAAATCGTCAGCGGAAAGCCGTACATCTCCGTGAACAGCGCCACCAGGAACGCCGAGAACGCCCCGAACGAGCGCCAGTCGCGTTTTGTGCGCGGCTTGAAGAAACTGAAGGCGAAGAGAATGAACACCAGCGAGTTGATCACCACCAGCAACCAGAGCCCATAGGCTGGAGCATCGTCGTTCATGGCCGATCCCTTCCGGTCCCCGGCTTGGCCTCACCGCGCTCGCCGTCGTGAGGCTCCCTTCGGTGCCCGAAAAAGTGCAAAAGCAGGCACAAGAGGAGCAGCACATAAGGTGCCGCGCCGAGCATGTGCGCTCGGTGCTCCGTCAGCAGGAAAAAGCCCGCAATCGCGGCAAAACCGAGGAAGGCAAGCCCAAGGCGCGAGCGCCGCCGCGCATAGCGAGTCTCATGCAGTTTCATACGCCGGCTCCTGTGGGTTTCACCGCGCGTGCGCGGCGCCGGTTCGTCGAGGGGTGCGAGGGCGCGGCGCGAAAGCCGCCATCCGTAGAAGAGCATTCCCAGACAGGCCAGTGCGAGCACGGCAAAGACGGCCGACCCCCAGGGAAAGCCCGCCACTCTGAGCACCGCCGATGCCAGCACCAGGGCGATCAGGGGATAGAGCCAAGTCCCGTTGCCCATGCCGCTCCTTCCTCAGGCACGGACTCGCGTGGGGGAAATCGAAAACCGCTTGAGCAGCGCCGAGTTCACGATCACCGACAGCGACGACAGCGCCATCGCCGCGGCGGCGATGATCGG
>CAKKSE010000080.1 GCA_919903025.1 Nitrospiria bacterium
CGGACGCACTTGAGGACGGTTCCGTTCTTCTTCGTCCGGTTCTCGACGAGGAACGGCGCGCCGCAGGCCGGGCACGGCGTAGGGACGGGGCGGTCCCAGACGGCGTACTTGCAGTCCGGATAGCGGGAGCAGGAATAGAACGTTCTCCCCCGCTTCGTTTTTTTGGCCGTCAGGTATCCGCCGCAGTCCGGCTCCGGGCAAGCGACGCCGATGCTGATCGGCTTGGTGGTCTTGCAGGTCGGGTAGCGCGCGCAGGCGATGAAGCGGCCGAAGCGCCCCGAGCGGACGACGAGGGGACTCCCGCATTTCCCGCACGTCTCGCCCGTCGGTTCCGGGGGGGCGGCCGGCTCCTCCGGTCCCTTTCCAAGCGGCCGTGTCGTCTTGCACTCGGGGTAGCGCGAGCAGGCGAGGAACGGTCCGAATCGCCCCCGCTTGTGGACCATGGGGCTCCCGCAGTTCTCGCAGGTCTCGCCCGTCTCGGGCGGCGCCGCCGGCTGGATTCCCCCCTCCGCGTCCCGCGCGAACTCCCGAGTGTTCTTGCAGTTCGGATAGGCCGAGCAGGCGAGGAACTCCCCGTTCTTCCCCCAGCGGATGACCATCTTCTGGCCGCACTTTTCGCAAGCGATATCCGTCGGGATCTCGTGCGTTTTGACGTTCCTCATCTCCACCTTGGCTTGGGCCAGGCTTTCCGAAAAGGGCGCGTAGAAGTCCCCCACGGCCTGCCTCCAGGGGAGATTCCCTTCCTCCACGCGGTCCAGCTCCTCTTCCATTCGCGCCGTGAAGGCTACGTCGAGAATCGTGGGGAAGTGGGAGACAAGGAGATCGTTCACGAGGACGCCGAGCGGCGTGGGATGGAATTTCTTCTCGATCTTCTCCGCGTACTTCCGGTCCTGGATCGTCGACAGGATGGCGGCGTACGTGGATGGGCGGCCGATTCCCTTCTCCTCAAGCGTCTTGACGAGCGTCGCCTCGGTATATCGAGGCGGCGGCTGGGTAAAATGCTGGCGGGGCGCGAGGCTCTTGAGCGAGAGGACGTCTCCCGGCTTCATGGCGGGGAGCACGCCTTCCCGTTCCTCGGCCTGGACCTCGGGTTCTTCGGAGTCCTTCTTTTCCTCGTCGTCCCGTCCCTCCGCGTAGACCTTGAGGAAGCCGGGGAACGTAATGACGGAACCCGTGGCCTTGAAGAGTCCGGGCCCGGCTTCGATCTCGACGGCCGTGGCGTCCATGAGGGCGGGGGGCATCTGGGAGGCGATGAACCGTTCCCAGATCAGGCGGTAGAGCCGGGCCATGTCGCGTTCCAGAAAATCCTTGACCACCTCCGGCGTTCTAGACGGCGAGGTGGGGCGGACGGCCTCGTGCGCGTCCTGGGCGCCCTTCTTCGACGCGTAGACCGGAGGCGCCGAGGGGATGTACTCCGGGCCGAACCTCGTCCGGATCGCGTCGCGCGCCTCGTCCTGGGCCTCCTTGGCGATCCGGAACGAGTCGGTTCTCATGTACGTGATGAGGCCGACCGAGCCCTCGCTTCCGATCTCCACGCCCTCGTACAGGCGCTGGGCCAGCATCATCGTCTTCTTCGCCGTGAACCCGAGCTTCCGGGCCGCTTCCTGCTGGAGGGTGCTCGTGATGAACGGAGGGACGGGATTGCGCCGCTTCTCCTTCCGCTCGACGCTCGCGACGAGGAACGGCTTTCCCTCGATGGCCCGGAGGGCGGCCTCGGCGGCCGCCTGGTCCGGAAGCGCGGCCTTCTTTCCGTCCAGGCGGGCGAGCTTCGCTTCGAACGGGGGAGGAGCGCCGGCTTCGAGGCCGGCCGTGATCGACCAGAACTCCTCCTGCTTGAATTCGTTGATCTCGCGCTCGCGCTCGCAGACGAGACGGACGGCCACCGACTGGACCCGGCCCGCCGAGAGGCCCCGGCGGACTTTCTCCCAAAGGAGAGGGGAGAGCTGGTATCCCATGAGCCGATCCATGACGCGCCGGGCTTGCTGGGCGTCTACGAGCGACATGTCGATCCGGCCGGGTGTCTTGAGCGCGTCGGTGACGGCGCGCTTGGTGATCTCGTTGAACGTGATCCGGTAGATCGCGGGGCTTTTCCTCGCCCCATTGCCGAGCTCCTCGGCGACGTGCCAGGCGATCGCTTCTCCCTCGCGGTCCGGGTCGGTCGCGAGGAAAACGGCCTTGGCGGCCTTCGCCGTCTGCCTGATCTTGGCGAGAGCGTCCTTCTTTCCCCGGATCGTCTCGTACTGCGGCTCGAACCCCTTGTCGACGTCGACGCCGAGCGTCTTCTTGGGGAGGTCCCTGACGTGTCCGACCGAAGCCAGGACCTCGTACTCCTTGCCCAGGAACTTCCTGAGCGTCTTGACCTTGGCCGGCGACTCGACGATGATGACCGAACTGCTCATGACGACCGTGTTTCTCCTGCGGGGATGACGGGGAGTGAAACGAACCGCTTCCCGTCCATTTGTTCTACGGCTCCCTTCATTTCGAGCATTGTGAGGATCGGCGCGACTTCCCGGATGGGGCGACCGAGCTCCGCGCTGATCCGATCGATGTGCTTGGGATCAGCGGAAAGCGAAGCATACACGCCCTGTTCCGCCGGAGTCAACGAGACGGTTGCGGGGGGGCGGAGCGGCGAGGCGTGCAGGGTGACACCCTCGGCCTGAGGGCGCAAGGCATCGGCCACTTCCGAAGCGGACTCCACGAGGACCGCCCCTTGGCGGATCAGGGCGTGGGGCCCCTTGGAGAGGGGCATGCCGGGACGTCCCGGGACGGCGAAGACCTCGCGGCCCTGCTCGAGCGCCAAGCGGGCCGTAATGAGAGACCCGGAATCGGGAGCGGCTTCGACAACGACGACGCCCATCGACAGGCCGCTGATGATCCTGTTTCTCTGCGGGAAGTTGGACGGATCGGGGGGCGTTCCGCACGGAAGCTCGGTCACGACGGCGCCGTGCGCCGCGACGGCCGCGAGAAGCGGGCCGTGCTCGCGGGGATAGACCACGTCGATCCCGCACCCCAGGACGCCGATAGTTCTCCCGCCGGCCGAGACCGCGCCGCGGTGGGCGGCCGCGTCGATTCCCCGCGCGAGGCCGGAGACGACGGTGAACCCCATGGCGGCGAGCTCGCGGCCGAACTGCTGGGCCAGGGAGAGTCCGAACGGAGAGGCCCGGCGGGCGCCGACGATCGCGACGGCGGCCGTGTCCCGGGGGAGGAACGTTCCTTTCCGCGTGAGGATCAAAGGCGGATCGGGAATCTCGCGGAGCCTGGCGGGGTAATCGGGGTCGTCCGGCGTCGAGATCTCCGCGCCCAGATCGCGCAGTTTGCTCCACTCCTGTTGGGCTTCTTCGAGCCGCCCGGGCGACGCGAGCGAGTCGATCATGCGGGCGGAAAGTCCCTCGACCCGCCTGAGAAGCGCGGGCCCGGCGCGCAGAACGGCCTCTGGGGAGCCGAAGGCGTCAAGGAGCCGGCGGGCGGAAATGGGGCCGATGCCGGCGACCGACCGGAGGGCGAGCCATGCGAGCTTTTTTCTGGAAAGATTTTCCTGATCCATGGAAACCTTCACCGTCTGGGAAAACGGCCGCGTATTATACAGGGCGGGGCCGGAGGGTCAAGGGCTGAAAGATTGAAAAAATGAAAATTGGAAATTGAAAATTTGAAATTGGAAATCTGGAGGACGAAAACCAGGAGGCAGAGGCCTAGAAAACCGGATCCGGGTTGGCCGGAGGACCGTGAGGAAGGTGCTCCTGCCTCCCTGGCGCGGGAGGCAGGAGCGGAGGATGGAGGAGGAGACTGCGAGAGCGTCTTTCCTTACATCCGCATTATGGCCTGCTTTGGACCTCGTACCCGCGGTCGATTTCTTTAGAGCTCCTGACGACGACCGCCGTGGCGGTGCCGTCCTGGATGGAGATGACCCTGGCTTCGCTCACGAGCTGGTGCGGAAGCTGGAACCGGGCGTCCGACCAGCGGGCCTTCTTCACGAGGCCGGGAAGGAGGACGGCGAACTTCGCGCCCACGCGGATTCCATCCTTTCTTCCGCGGTCGATGTAGATGATGTCGTGCTGGCCGTTCACGTTCTTATTGTCGGCCGTCGCGACGATGTGTCCCTTGACGGCCGGCGTCACTTCGCCGGCCACCATCTGGTCGGTGCCGGAAGGCTCGGCGAAGTCGGTGACCCGGTCCCCTTCCTCGATCCCGTCGTAGGAGCGGATGACCCTTGCCGTGGCGACCCGTCCGTCCGTCGCCGTCACCTCGGCGTAGCCGAGCGACTTGATCAGGTATCCCAGGGCCTGTCCCGTGATCGGATGTTTCACCGGGCGGACGGTCCGGACGATCGAGACCTTCGATCCGGCCTGGGGATTGAAGTTCGGGCCATGGGCGACGTAGATCGTGTCCTCCTGGCCGAGAAGGACCTTGTTGTCCCAGGACCCGACGACCTCGCCTCCGGCCGGCGCCGGGCCGACGTAGCCGGCGGAAAGAATCAGCTTCTTAAGAGCGGGGTCGATGGGCGCCGGCGGGACGGCCGGCCGCGCTTCTTCCGCCGGGGCCGCCGCTTCCTCCGGCTTGGCGGCCGCCACGGCCTCGGGGGCTCCCTTTTCTTCAGCCTTGGCTTCGGCTTCGTCCTTCGCGGGCTTGGCGGGCGCTCCCGGAATCGCGACTTTCTGCCCCGGGTAGATGAGATCAGGGTTCTTGATGTCGGGGTTCGCTTTCCAGACTTTCGGCCAGAGGAATGGATCCTTGAGGTAGGAAGAGGTGATTCCCCAGAGGGTATCTCCCTTGACGACGTCGTGACTGGCCGTCCCTTCCTTCTCGGCCATTGTCTGGTTGGCGAAGAGGAAGAGAGCTGTCCCGAAGACAGCTGCCCCGATACCGACCCACTTTGTGATCTTGGACATGTCGGACCTCCCCTGGCAGAGGCGCGGAATAGTGCCGTTGACTATCGTTTTGAGCCTATCGAATGACTGGGAGATTGTCAAGGATATTTCTAGATTGTACTGCGTAATCTATTGTTTTTGAACGGTTCAGATATTGCCTTCCCTGTGCTGGTTTCACCCCTGCCCGGCCATGGCCGGGGAACCGGCTTCGGAGGACGCTTCATCTTGCCGCGCGGTGGGCGTGTATGCTACGGTTCTACATACGAAAAACGCGGGAAAAACAAGGGGAGGGACAATGGTTTTCCTGGCAATGATGGCCGTGGCGCTTCTCCTTATTATTTACGCCGGTTCAGCCGTCTATCTCTACTACGGATACAAGAACAAGATGACCCTCTGAGGGATCGCGCATTCCCCGGAGGTCCTGGCGCGCATCGAAAAGAAGCTCAGGGCCGAGGGGAAGGACGTCCCCAGTTGGGTGACGGCGAGACAGAAGAAAGGGTCCTGCTGACTACCGCCAGGAGAGGATCTCGCTCACGGACTTTCGCGGGGGCATGGCGGGCGTGTCCCGCGGGAAGCCGAGGACGATCGAATCGACGACCCGGAACCCGTTCGGGACGTTCAAGCGCGAAATCAGGCGGCGATCCCGGTTGACGAGCGAGACGCCGCCGATGTGCGTCCCTCCCAGTCCCAGCGCCGTCGCGGCGATCAGGATGTTCTGCGTCGCGTAGGCGCAGGAGGCCTCGGCGTTCGGCCAGGAATCGTCGGCGCAGATCAGGAGGAAGAGGGGGGCGCGGTGGATCGTCTGGCGAGGCGCTTTCTGCAATATCTCACGGATTCTCTCCCCGCGGAGAGAGCGGAGAACGAGCTTGAGAAAGGGCCTCGCCTTCCAGATCCGCCCGGCCTGCCGGCGAATCGCCGCCTCCACCTCATCGATCAGGAGCCTGTCTCGGACGGCGATGAAATGCCAGGGTTGCGAGTTGTACGGGGAGGGCGCGAGCGAGGCGAGGCGGATGAGCTCCTCCACCGTCTCCTTCGGGATCTCCCTTTCCTCGAAGCTCCTGCGGGCCCGTCTCTTTTCGATCGCCTCGATCGCGTCCATTTTCCTCCTCCCGCGTCAGCCATTCCGGCCTGATGCGCGCTGAGAAGATACGCGATCGTCCGGCCCGATCCAAGAGGATTTGGCGCCCGGTTCTTCTTCTCGCCGTTCTCTTGTCCGGGGCGTGCGCGGGGATTCCCGAAGCCCCGCCGCCGGACTACGTTCCGGCCCCCCGTTCCGTTCTCGGCGGTCTCGCCCTCTCCGCCGAAGATTCCGAGGCGCTTGCTCGAGCGCTTGACGCCGCGGCCAAACGCCTGCCGGCTCTCTCGAACGCCTCGCAGGGTCTTGCGGGCGTGGAGTCGGTTCGCGGAATTCTTCGAGATGCCGGGGCCCCGGATGAGATCCGGGCGAAGATCGCTGAGGCGTTCGACCCGTGGACGGCCGGGGCGACGGGCGGCGAGGCCCTGGTCACGGGGTACTACGAGCCCGTGGTCGAGGGCTCTCTTGCCCCTTCGGAGCGGTTCCGATACCCCCTGTACGCCGTTCCCGACGATCTCGTGACCGTTCCCCTCCTTCCTTTCGGAATGGCGAACGGTTCCCGCGGCCGGCTCGTCGGGCGGCTGGCCGGGAGGACGGTCGTTCCATACAGCACGCGCCGGGAGATCGACGGCGGGAGCGCCCTCGCCGGGAAAGGATTGGAACTGGCCTGGCTGGCCGATCCCGCGGAACGGTTCTTCCTCCACGTGCAAGGGTCGGGCGTCGTCCGCCTTCCGGATGGATCGGAGCGGCGCATCGGCTACGCGGGATCGAACGGGCACCCGTATCGAAGCATCGGCCGGCTCCTGGCCGACGAAGGGAAGATCCCGCTCCAGGACGTGACGATGCAGGCGATCCGTGACTACCTGGCGCGGAATCTCGACGAGCGGGACCCGATTTTCCATCACAACGAGAGCTACGTCTTCTTCCGCTGGACGGAGGGCGGGCCGTTCGGGTCTCTCGGGGCGAAGCTCGTTCCGTTCGCGAGCGCTGCCGTCGATCCGCGCTTCTATCCGCCGGGCTCGATTCTCCTGCTCGAAACGGAAATCCCGGCTCCGGGAGGGGCGATGCGCGCCTTCAGAGGCCTTGTCGTGGCGATGGACACGGGAGGCGCGATCAAGGGACCGGGGCGCGTGGACCTCTTCTGCGGGACGGGGAAGGGGGCGGGCGAGGTCGCCGGCCGCCTCAAGAGCCGCGGAAAAATCTACCTTCTCCGGCCGAGGGGGCAGGGACCGCCGCGCGTTGCCCGGGGGGCGGGTCCGTAGGGGTTTCCGAGT
>CAKKSE010000081.1 GCA_919903025.1 Nitrospiria bacterium
GCGAAAAGGGCTTCTCGTTCGAGTACTCGGCCACCTTCGGGCAGGCGGTCAAGGGTAAGCCCAAGCTCATCGAACTCTACGCCAAGAGCACGCTGTTCGACTACTCGTACCGCTACTTCTACGGCGACGGCTTCGGCAAGGACTACCAGATCCTCAACCTCGACGAGGGAACGCAACAGAACCACCTGGAGTTGTATCTGACGGCCTGCCTGCTGTCGTTCTTCCAGCAGCAGCGGCTCTACCGCGAGCAGGGGGCGACGTTCCGGCCGTTCAACATCGAGAGACCCCTGTGGATCTTCGTTGGCGGCAGCGTGACGGCGACGCTGGCCACGCGGGATGCTTCGGATATCGTGGAGATCCTGCAGTTCTTTGGCCGCTACGTGGCGAACCGTTCGGGCAGCATCGCGCGCATCCAGAACGTGCTGAACGAGGGCCTTGTCACCGCGACGGGTCGCAACCTGTTTGCCGAGCGCTTCAAGTATCTCGACACCTGCGGGCTCACACCGGCGCAGGTTTTCGACGAGACGCTCGCGACACTTTTCAACGCGCCGGGCGGCGGCCAGCTTTATGTCGAGAACCTGAAGGGCGCGACCGGCGAAGTGGCGCTGCGGCTGGGCGCCGAGAACGAGGCGTTCGGCGTCATCAACGTGGGCGACGATGCCAAGCTGGTGAAGCTGTGCGAGGAGAATGGCCTCGCCACCGGCGAGCGCGAATTTTCGGGCTCTCTGTTCCACGAAATCAACAAGCCGCTCTCGACGGTGAATCTGCTGATCGGGTCGAAGAAGTTCACCGAGGGCTGGAGCAGTTGGCGCGTCTCGACCATGGGCCTGATGAACGTGGGTAAGGGGGAAGGCGCGCAAATCATCCAGCTCTTCGGGCGTGGCGTGCGCTTGAAGGGCTTCGACATGAGCCTCAAGCGCAGCGGCAAGACGGACCTGCCGGACGGCGTTGAACGGCCCAAGCATATCGGTGCGATCGAAACGCTCGGCATCTTTGGTATCCATGCCGACTACATGGCGCAGTTCCGGGACTTCCTGGAAGAGGAGGGCCTGCCCACCAACGACGACCGCATTGAGTTCCTCCTGCCGGTGATCAAGAACCTGGGTACGCAGAAGCTCAAGACGATCCGTCTCAAGAAGACGATCAACGGCGTGAGCACCGAGTTCGGCGATGCGTTCCGCAAGCTCGCGCCAGTTCCGACCGTCGTTCCGCCGAACCTAGTCGAGGATCCGAGCACGGCCTACTTGCAGAATAACCAAGTCGTACTCAACTGGTATCCGAAGATCCAGGCGATGAGGTCGGGCGGGCTGGTTGGTGGCGATACGGACGCCGCACCGAATGAGACGCACCTGAGCGCCCGCCATGTGGCCTTCCTCGACCTCGACCGGCTCACCTTCGAGTTGGAGCGCTTTAAGGCCGAGCGCGGCTGGTACAACCTGAACCTGACGCGGCCGGGCATCGAGGCACTGCTCGCTGACCAGAGCTGGTATCGCCTGCAGATTCCCGCAGAGGAGCTGACCGGCGATTCGTTCGAGAAGGTGCGTCTCTGGGAGGAGATTGCCGTTTCGCTGCTCAAGAAATACACCGAGCGCTACTACACCTTCCGCAAGCGCGAGTGGGAGCTGCCGCACTTGGAGTATCGCGACCTGGAAGGCGACGATCCGAACTTCCTCTGCGTGAAGGAATCACCGGACGAGGGCTACTACCGCATCCTGATCGACAAGTCGCAGGAGGAGATCGCCGCGAAGCTCAGCGAGCTCAAGGCCGCGATCGAGCAGGGCGATCTCAAGCCGTGGGAGTTCCGCGGCATGAAGGCCATCTGGTTCGGCAAGCACCTGTACCAGCCGCTGCTCTATCTGGACTCGAACATCGTCGAGATCAGCCCGGCGCCGCTGAACAAGGGCGAGCGCCAGTTCGTGGAGGACCTCAAGACATTCCACGACGGGCACGCGGACTTCTTCAAGACCAGGGAGCTCTACCTGTTGCGCAACCTGAGCAAGGGCCGCGGCGTCGGCTTCTTCGAGGCCGGCAACTTCCACCCCGACTTCATCCTCTGGCTGCTCTCGGGCGGTCAACAGCACGTGATTTTTGTGGACCCCAAGGGGATCCGGAACCTCGGGCCGACAGATCCCAAGATCCAGTTCCACGAGACCATCAAGGAGATCGAGCAGCGCCTCGGCGATGCCAACGTGCGCTTGCAGTCCTTCATCGTCTCGAACACCCCGTCCGCCACGATGCAGATGCTCTGGAACATGGAGAAGGGCGAGATGCAGAAGCGGCACGTCCTCTTTCAGGAGGAGGACAGGGACAGCTACGTGAGAAGCATGCTCGAAGTGGCTGGTGCTGGGGGTGCGGCGCGATGAGCAGAGATGTCCGTTACGTACCGATACGAGGGGCGCCTGGCAAATGAGCGGGGTTGCTGTGCCGCGCGAAGCGCGGCCCATCTCATCGGGTGCGACTGTTGGCTCGCTTATCGGGCTGGCGTCCGCGGCTTGAGAAATCCCTCCCTCTCGAGTTCACCGGCCGCCAGTCCCGTGAGGCGGCGGATGACCTCGGTCTGTGTTTTGTCCACGTGCGGATCGGTCTCCTGCCACACGATTCGCTTGGGCTCGCGAGAGGAATCGTAGAGCCTCCGCGCGGCCTTTTCCGGAAAGAACTCATCGCGGGAACTGTTGATCATGATGACGGGCCGCGGGGCGACGAGAGGCGCAAACCGCTCCGGGGCATAGGGAGAAAGGCCCGTCTCCGCAAGGAGGAGAGCAAGACCGCAAGGCAGATAACAGAGCCACCCCGGGGCGTGGCGAATGACCAGCTCGGGGAAATCCCCGCCGCTCTGGACGAGGACAAGGATGGCCGCGTCCGGGTGCGTGGCCGCGGCCATCGTGGCGAAGATCCCGCCGAAGGAAACGCCGACGACGCCGATCCGTCTGTGGTCCACGTCGTCTCTGCCGGACAGGTAATCTATCCCCAGGCGAATCGCGTCCACCGCGTCCCGCGTTCCTTCTTCGATCCGACGCGGGCCCGAGAAGGGGCCTCCAGGAGAGACAAGCCTCTCGCCCCGAGGGTAGTTGATGGCGATAAGAACCAGGTCGTCCCGGTCCCCGATGGCCAAGAGCGCGTCCCGCCCCGTCTCCCGGCCGGCCAGGATCACGACCGCCGGAAACCCCTTCCCCTCCCGGCCGCCCCTCCCGTGCGGGACGCGAAGGAACCCCGCAACCTCCCGACCGTCGGTTCCGACGAGGCCGATGCTCTTGACCGTGGAGAGAGATGTCCGCTCGATTTCCAGCGTGGCTTGCGCCGCAAGCGCGGGTCTTTCCCGGAGGAGGCGGTCGCGAAACTCCGCGTGCCTCGCGCTCGCGCAGGCGGAAAGGAGCCCGGGCAGAGCGAGGAGACCGGCAAGCCTGAGCAACAATGGAAGAAAGCGGCTCACAAGGGATTGTAGATCGGACGGGCGCCGGGGGGAAAGCGAAGAACCGCGCCTTGATAAAGTCAAAACCGCCGCGCCCCTTCCCGGGAGATGAGTTCTTCGGGCCGCATTGCTCCTTGACGGCCGTTTCTCCGGCGGGTTAGCATTCGGTTGCCATGACGATGCCGTCGAACATCCCGCCAGCGTCCGCCGATCTTCTTCCCCGGCTCATCTTCTGGGAGACGACGCGCGGCTGCAATCTCCGCTGTGTCCACTGCCGGGCCACGGCCACCGAGCTCTCGTCGCCCGACGATCTCTCGACGGAGACCTGCTTAGGCCTCATCGACCAGATCGCCTCGTTCTCCCGGCCGATCCTGATCCTGACGGGCGGAGAACCGCTTTTCCGCAAAGACATTTTCGAGATCGCCTCCTACGGGACAAAGAAGGGCCTCCGGATGGCCCTCGCGACGAACGGGACGCTCGTCGACGACGCCGTGGCCGACAAGATCTCAGCGGCCGGCTTCCAGCGCGTCTCCATCAGCCTCGACGGGGCCGACGCCGCCACGCACGACGCGTTCCGGATGATCCCCGGATCGTTCGAAGCGGCCGTCGCGGGCCTCAAACGCCTCCGCGCGCGAGGCATGTCCGTTCAGATCAACACGACGGTCGCCAAACACAACGCCGACCAGCTCCCGCAGGTCCTCAAGCTGACGCAAGACCTCGGCGCAGACGCTTTCCATATCTTCCTCCTCGTGCCCGTCGGGTGCGGCGTCGAGATCGGCCAGGAGCAGATGATCTCCGCCCGGCAGTACGAGGAGATCCTCAACTGGTGGTACGACCAGTCTAAGACGGTGATGATGGACCTCAAAGCCACCTGCGCCCCGCACTACTTCCGGATCCGCGTCCAGCGGATCATGGAGGAGAAGATGCGCGGGGAGACGCCCCAGCCGTTCGTCGCGCCGGGGACCCAGGCCAAGGCCGGACACGTGGACGTCGTGACGACGCCCGACGGCCAGGGACTCCCGACGCCGGCCCTGTCGGCCATGACGCGGGGATGCCTCGCGGGAACGGGCGTCTGCTTCATCTCGCACAAGGGTGAAGTCTATCCGTGCGGATACCTCCCCGTCTCCGCCGGAGACGTTAAGAAACAGCCGTTCGAGGAGATCTGGCGGGACTCGCCTGTCTTCGGCAACCTGCGGAACCCCCACATGCTCGGTGGAAAGTGCGGCCAGTGCGAATACAAGTTCATCTGCGAGGGGTGCCGGGCCCGGGCCTACGCCCAGACCGGCGACTACATGGCCGAGGAGCCGTTCTGCGCCTACGAGCCCGGAGAGCGCCGGGTCGGCGAGATCCACGACCTTCACATGACGTCGGATTCCCCCATGCCCGAAACGACGCTCCCCTGGAGCGAGGACGCCCGCGCGGCCGTGGCCCGCTCGCCGTTCTTCATCCGGGCAAAGATCGTTTCGTTCGTAGAGGAGTACGCGCGAAAGCAGGGCCTGGCGGGCGTTGACGCCGGCACGGTCGTCGCCGCCCGCAGCAAAGGGGAATCGCTCGTGCGGTGAGGAATCGGTCTAGTCCCCCGCCCTCCCTTCCCACTGTCTCCTCCTTGACACAACGGCCCGTCATCGGTTTTGACATTCTTCCTGGCCGTTTGACTCTTAGAGGGCTTCCGCATGGCCGCCGTCAAGATGCTCGCGAAGGGACAGGTTGTCATTCCGGCTGGGCTTCGCCGGAAGTACCATATGAAACCCGGAACGGAAATCCAGATCCTCGAATACGGCGGAACCCTGTACTTGGTTCCCCCCGTGGCGGATCCAATCAAGGCTGCTTGCGGATTCCTTCCCAAGAGGCCGTCGCTCGCCAGGGAACTGCTCAAGGAACGTCGTAAGGCATTTCAGGACCCAACGACCGGAGACCTGAATGCCTGACTCACCTTCCGACAAGAATCTCGTCTGGATCGACCTGGAGATGACCGGGCTCGATCCCGACCGGCACGCGATCATCGAGATCGCGACTCTGGTCACGGACGGCGAGCTGACGATCCTGGCCGAGGGGCCGGCCATCGCGATCCGACAGCCGGAAGAAGTTCTCGCGGGAATGGACGCCTGGTGCGTGGAACATCACGGGAAATCCGGGCTGACGGCCCGCGTTCGGGTGTCGAGCGTGTCGCTCGCGGAAGCGGAAGAGCAAACGCTCGCGTTCGTCCGCAACTTCGTCCCTGAAAAGACTTCGCCCCTCTGCGGCAACTCCGTGGGCCACGACCGGCGGTTCCTCATCCGCCACATGCCGCGGCTCCATGACTTCCTCCACTACCGGACCGTGGACGTCAGCACGGTAAAGGAACTGGTCAAGCGCTGGTACCCCCAGGGGCCGCACCTCCCCGAAAAGAAGAGCGCGCACCTCGCCCTGGAGGACATCCGGGAATCGATCGACGAGCTCCGCTTCTACCGTCAGCACTTCTTCCTCCCGCTCTGATCCCGCCTCAGCGAACCGACTATTCGAGGATCGCGAGATTCCGCCGGGCGAGATCGTATCCAGGATGGAGGCGGAGCGCCTCCCGGTAGGCGCTTCCCGCTTTCTCGCTCTCTCCGGCCAGAGCATAGGCGTGCCCAAGATTGTTGAAGGCCCGGGCGTTGTGCGGATCGGCCCTCACGGAGCTCTCCCACAGAGCGATCTCGCTCCGGTAGTCATGGTTTCGCGACACCGTGAGGACGCCGAGCACAATGAGCACGGCCGCCGCGCCGGTCCGGACGATCCGGCGGTCGGCGGCGAGCCGGCGGGACCATTCCAGCAGTTGGACGGCCACCGCGAAGAATAGTCCCATCCCGGCAATATACAGGTGACGCTCGTTCGCAACGTCCAGGCGCGGGACAATCGAGTTCGTCGGAAGAAGATGGAGAAAGAACCAAAGAATCCCGAAGCCAAACCACGGACGGCGCCTGAGAGAAACGATCCCAACGGCGAGAAGAGAACCAAGAACCAGAGCCTCGCCCGCCAGGCCCCACGTCCATCCGGAAACATCGGGAAACATCGGGTCGATGTTCAGATGGACCGGCCAGACGAGTTGGAAGAGCAGGTACGATAGCCCGTCGATCTGGGCGAGAAGGTTGTCAGCCATGCTCCTGATCCCGAAGTTCGAAGAGAGGAACCGCGCGTACCCCGGGTGCAGGGCGAGCGAAACCAGCGACGAAAAGAGAACGCCCCAGTGCGCGGCCTGCGCGCGGAGGATCGAACGAACGCTCTCCCTGCGAGACCGGCCCACGGCCTCCCAGAGGATCAGCGCGACGGGCAGAGTGAGTGCCGTCTCCTTGGTCAAGAGAGCCAGAACGAACAAAGCCGGCGACACGAGATACAGCCAGAACCCCGAAGCGGATTCTCTTCCGCGAACGTACGCGAGCAGGCTTCCCAAATAGAAGAAAGCCATGAGCGACATCGATCTGCCGCTGATGTACGTGACAGCCTCGGTCTGGACGGGATGAAGGGCGAAGAGAAGGGCCGCAAAGAACGCGGGAGTCTCGTAAGGCCGCGATTCCCTTCCTGAGTCCCCGCCGAATCGGCTCAGCAGGAGATAGACCATGACGCCGTTCGCGGCGTGGAAGGCGACGTTGAACAGGTGAAACCCGAACAGCCCGAGGCCGGAAATCCAGTTGACCGCGTAGGTCAGCTTGAGAAGCGGGCGGATTCCCCGGAGGTCGGCGAGCCAGGCGGACAGGGAGTGAACGGCGGGATTGCCGACAATCACGTTGTAGTCGTCGAACTGAAAGTCGCCGCCGAAGGCGTTCGCGTATGCGACGAGAACCGCACCCACAAGAAGAATGGAGGAGATAAGAGCGCTGACCGACTGCTCAGACCCAGTTGATCCCCTCCCCCTCGACGGGGGAGGGTCAGGGTGGGGGCTGGAGGGGGGTTTTCTCGGTGAAATCTCCGACCTCACGGGCGCGCGTCCGCTTTCTTTGCCTCGGCAAACGCCCGGTCGAGCATCGCCTCGGCGCTCCACCACCTCTCGGACGCGCCCAGGAGAACGAGCATCACGCGGGCGTTGCGCCGTTCGGCGAGAGCGATGACGCACTTCCCCGCCTTGCTCGTAAACCCGCTCTTCACGCCGGCCGCCCCCGGGTAGCGGCCGACCAGCTCGTTCTTGTTCTCCAGGTCGAAGGCACGCGCTCCGTCGGCAGTCCGGACGGTCTTCCGGACCGTCCCCGCAAGGTCGGCGAAGAGCTTGTGCGCTAGGGCCGCATCGGCAATCTTTGCAAGGTCACGCGCCGTGGAAAGGTGTCCCGCGCGGTCGTGGCCGCAGGCGTTGACAAACCGGGTGCGCTTGAGGCCCATCGCCGCCGCCCGGCGGTTCATCATCGCCGCGAACCGGGCTTCGGTCCCACCAACGTGCTCGGCCAGCGCCCGGCAGGCGTCGTTGGCCGACTGAATCACGGCCGCCGCGAGGAG
>CAKKSE010000082.1 GCA_919903025.1 Nitrospiria bacterium
TGGAAACGCTTGGCCATTGATGGGCGAAGGCGAAGATGCTATCGTCCTTTCATGTCCGGGAGATCCCCGCAAAGCCTTGTCCACGGCGCCGGCCGCTGTTGTGCGCTTGCGCGCCCCCGAAGCGGCCGGCGGATCGGGACCCTTCTGTGGCTCGCCGTCTCCGCCGGGCCCCTGCTATTGAACCCTCCCGCCTTCGCGAAGAACCTCGAAAAGACCCCGACGCCCGTCTCCGTCGAAGCAAAACCGGCGCTTGTCATAGCGGGCGGAACGGTCACAATCAAGGGATCGTCCGTCCCTCTCGGGAAGCATTCGCAGGTCACGCTCACGATCCAGCCCCCCTCCGGCCCGCCCGTGACCGAGAAGGTTCCCCTCAAGTCCGACGGCAAGTTCGAGACGAAGTACGTCCCAAAGGGACCGCTCGGAAAGTACTCGGTCACCGCCCGCGCGCCAGACGGCAAGGCGTCGGCCCATGCGGAGTTCACGGTCGGAGCGCCCGCAATGCTCTCGAAGGAGGTCGTGGAAAAGGTGGATCGGGCGTTTGACCACGCCCGCAAGGTGGTCCAGGCGCTGGACCAGCGGATCCAGCAGGCGCCCCCCTCGCCGGCTCAGGAAGAGGTCAAGCAGAAGCTCGGCCCCCTCAAGGAACGGCTTTCCCAAGTCCGACACTCTGGGACGTTGATGCATTTAGTGCATAGTGTCAGACTGCAGGGCACCCGATCTCTTCCTTTGTCGATTGTTAAGGGTTTTGCCCTAAATGCATCAACGTCCCAGAGTGTTCCAGAGTGTTCGCTAAATGCATCAACGTCCCAGAGTGTTCGCGTCCCAGAGTGTTCGTCCAGACCCCTCGGAGTGAACAGCGCCATGCCTCAGGCTCCTCGATGCCTAACGCTCCGGTTCAGCGGCAGGCCGCGCAGCGGACCGTCCGCTGGAACCGGTTGTTAGGCCGGCAGTACTCAATGTAAACGACGGCACGTCACCCGCGAATGATGCGGCGTCCGAAGGTGACGACGAAGAATGACGTCATGACGGCGCCAATGAACGCTTCGGTGCCGAACCACATCCAAAAGGCAGGATCTCCGTTATGGCCTTCGAGGATTCTATTCGGAATGAAGCCGAGGGTCGTGAAGCTCACAACGCTCAGGTACATCGCGTCGATCCATGTCACACCATCCGCCACGAAACGAAGCCCGAAACCGAGGACGACTAGGAGGCTGAGGAGCATCATCCGGAGGGGGCTCTCGCCATAGGCGAGGCTCCAGGCAATCCAGGATAGTGCCCACTTGGCAGCCGCGAGACTTCTGGACTCATAAAGCTTGGTCATTTCGTCTGGATTCCAGTGTTCCAGCGCCAGTGCGTCGGCGGTTCGGTCGCCCTGGAAGACCAGTCGAAACAGGCGCTTGCGCTCCATCACGCGTTCCTTGATGTGAGCCCACCGCTCGTCCTCGTATTCACCTACGGACCTGAAGTTGTTCTTGAGGGCTGTATACACAAAGCGCGCCTGAAGAGGCGTCGGCTCCCCGCTGGACCGGTCCTTCTCATCGGCTATGGCGATTTTGGAACGCCGCGTTCGACGGAAGTTGCACAGGCTCTCCTTCCGAAGGCGGGTATCGACAAGGCGGGAAGCGTATAGGTGAGCCCCCTGCAGCATTGCACCTATCATATCGGCACCCACAAGAATCGCGTCGCGTAAGTCGGCCCCTGTGAAGTCCACATTCTGAAGAAGGGCGCCATCGAGGTGAGACTCCCTGACATCCGCATTGCGAAGCGAAGTCTTGGTGCCTCGGAGGTCTGAGTACTCGAGATGACAATCCTTCAAGCGGGCGCTGGTAAAGTCCGAGCCGCGCAAATCAGCGCGCTGAAGGGAGCAACTTTCCAGCTCGGCTTGACTGAAGTCGCACTCGCGGAAACTGAGAGACTCCGGGAAGACTGTCCCATGGAGGACGACACTGCGAAAGTTCTGAGCGACAACGGCCCGCCGCCTCACCATTTCGTCACAAAGCCGATCGGGATAGGTAGCCTTGCGGTAGTCTTTTAGATGATTCCAGCATTGGCTCTCTAGGAATACCGTGTCAAGTTGGCAGCACGTGACGGCGCACTTGCTCATCTTGCAGCTTCCTCGGGGTACGAAGTCAGCGGCCGACACAGGACTGTCATGTGCTTTCTTTCGCACGGCCTAACCAGTAATTGAACGACTACTGGAAGTGTAGCAGACACGTAACCTTCTGCAGACTAAGAATTATGACAAGCCACGGCTCTGTTGTGCGACTGGTCCGTCAACATGCAAGGTGGAATAAATACACACCCTTGCCGGGTAGCGATGCTCAATATACCACCCGAGATTTTGAAGCGCTTTGCGGCCCGAAGGGGACGGTGCCGACGCCGAAGCGGACGTGGCCAGGTTGTGCAAGTTGTTGCGAAGTACAGCGCTGTACGAACGCCAGAAAGCTCGTGAACTGTGGGTCGGAAAGGGCTGGAGACCGGAGGCTGGAGGGCATCCTGTTTTCTCCTGGCTGGGGTCGCGAAGAGGCTTTGATGCGAAGAAGCTACCACCATTCCTGCCGAGTTTCAAGTCCGGTGAGGGTTGTTGTCAAGCCAAGATAGAAATGTCCTCTTTCTCCCAAAGTAGAAATGTCCGGTT
>CAKKSE010000083.1:0-2378 GCA_919903025.1 Nitrospiria bacterium
AGGAGCGAACGGAGAAGATCGAAAAACGGCTCGCTCACGCGGATGGGCGCTCTTTCCGGAAAGTGCAAATGGGTCGTTCCCTTCCCATCGAGCGCGAGGCGGGCATACGGACCCGCTCCAAGGAAAGAATATCGGGGATTGTTTTGGGCCGATCGACCTTCCAGCAGGAAGAACGTGGAAGAGGACCCAAGCGCTCGAAGGGCGTCCAGGGGATCGCCGGGGAAAGGGACCTCCTGGACGAGAGGGATGAGGCGTCCGCTCACGGCGCTATCGACGAATTCGGCGCGGGAGATCAAGGTCTCATCGTCCGTTCTCAGCGCGCGGCCGGGGCCCCGATTCCGCGGCTTCCCGGTTTTGTCGCCGGGACTCCGTCACGGCAGAGGGGGCAGTCGGCCTCGGCATAGGCGGGGATGGAGAGGCTCGCGAGAGAGAAAAGGGGGACGTCCAGGACGGCCTTCCCGCCGCTCCGGTCGATGATCGCGGCCGCGCCGACGACGACGGCGCCCATGTCCCGGACGACGCCGATCGTCTCGCTTGTCGAGAGCCCCGTCGTGACGATGTCCTCCACGACGAGGACCTTTTCCCCCGGATCGAGCTCGAAGCCCCTTCGCAGGGCGAACTTTCCGTCCACCCTCTCCACGAAGAGCGCGCGGACGGCAAGGCCCCTCGCGACCTCCTGGGCGACGACGATCCCGCCCAGGGCGGGCGCCACGACGGCCTGGACCCCGAGGCCCTCGGCCTTCTCCGCGATCTCGCGGCCGAGCCACGTCGCCTCGTCCGGCCATTGCAGGACGCGCGCGCTCTGGAGGTATCGGGGAGAGTGGAGGCCCGACGAAAGAACGAAATGCCCGTTCAGGAGCGCGCCCGTCCGCTCGTAGAGAGCCAGGACCTGTTCGGCGAGCGTCATCGGTGGCGGGTTTCCTGGAGGGGCTGGCCGCCCTGCTGTTCGATTTCGGAGACGATCGCTTCGGCCGCCGCCGCGGGATCGGGGGCCCCCGTGATCGGGCGTCCGATGACGAGATAGTCGGCCCCGTCGGAAAGGGCCTGGGCCGGCTCGGCGGTTCTCTTCTGGTCGTGGGCTTCGGCGCCGGCCGGCCGGATTCCGGGCGAGACGATCACGAACTGCGGCCCGCACGACTCGCGGATGAGACGGATCTCGTTCGGGGACGCGACGACTCCGTCGAGACCGGCCCCCTGGGCGAGGTTGGCCAGATGGCGGACCTGCTCGTCGAGGTTTCGCGAGATGCCCAGGTCGCGGATGAGCTCCAACTGCGTCAGACTGGTCAGGACGGTCACGGCCACGATGATCGGCGGAGGCGTTCGATGGGCCACGGCGTACTCGAAGGCGGCTTCCTTGCATCGCATCATCATTTCCCGGCCTCCCGCGGCATGGACCGTCATCATCCAGGCGCCGAGGCGCGCGGCTTCGCGGGCGCTCTTCGCCACGGTCGCGGGGATGTCGTGGTACTTGAGATCCAGGAAGATCCGGCCGGATTTCCCGCGGATGTGATGGATCGCCTTCGGTCCGTGGGCCGTGAAGAGCTGGTGCCCGATCTTGAATCCGCCGACGACGTCGTGGAGGCGGTCCACCAGGTCGTCGGCCTCCTTGAGGGTTTGGACATCCAGCGCGACCAGGATGCGGTCCCGGGCGCGGCGCGGAGGAGGAGGGACCCTCTGCGTCCGCTCCTTCTCGGCCCGATCGGGGACGGGCGGGTGGTGAGGCTTCTTTTTCACAGGCGCGTCAGCTCCATGACCGATGAGTTGACGACGTAGATCCGCTCGTTGTTTCCCTCCGGATCGGAAGGACAGAGCATGAAACCGGGAATGTGGGGATCGGGTTTGGAGATGTGAAACCCCTTGGGCCAGGGGAGGGGGCTTTCCAGGAAGCCCGTGAGGACTTCGCCGTCGTGGAACCGCACCAACAGGCGCATCCCCGGCGGATTCGTAATCGTGAACGCCTTGGTCTTGTGATGGCGCCTGTCGCCCTGGAGGGACCGGACGAAGTAGACGGCCTTGAGCGTGTCCAGCGGCAGTTCCGTGGGCGAGGCCGGGCCCGCCTGCTGGAGCAGAACGAGGTTCCGGTCCGGCTCGAAGGAGATCAGGGACCCCTTCACGACGGTTCCATCCTTAAGTTTCGCCACGATCGGCTTGGGAGGCGGGTTCGGGTCCATGGCGCATTCTCCGGGAGGATTCTACCCAAGGACGGGTCGGGGTTCAAGAAATGATGTTAATGCCCGATTCTCAAGTGGAACCGGAAGGGAGCGAAGCGTGGTATCATTTGATTGCGGGATGTGCGGCTTTCATGGCGGGTTCGGTGACCCGCCCTACGAAAATCCCCCGTAGGACGGCACACCGTGCCTGCCCCCACCCGCCGCGGC
>CAKKSE010000083.1:2478-4370 GCA_919903025.1 Nitrospiria bacterium
CATGGCGGAAATCTGGATGTCGTTCAAGGAGATCCTCGGCCCGTGGGCGATCCCGGTCGCCGCGGCCCTGGCCGTTCTGTTCATCGTAATGGTTCGGGGAATCCTGGCGGAGCCGGGGAGAGCGTTCCGCTGGCTGGTGCTCGCCGCGCTGGTGGCCGGCGTGGCGTACGTGGGTTGGATGCTGAGCATCGCCGGAAAAGAGGCGGGGAAGATGTACTACCAGGACCGGACGATCGGCGTCAGGTAAGACGGAATCGGGGAGGGGGGAATCGGTGACGGCGGGAAAGTCCGGCGGAGATCTGACGACAGACGTCTCCGCGTGGCTCGACTCGGCCAGGACGATTGCGGCCGATGCCGGAAAGATCCTGATGAACTGGTACGGCGGCCCCTGCCGGACCGAGCGGAAGGGGGTCGTCGACCTCGTCACGGAGGCCGATCGCGCGGCCGAATCCCACATTCTCGGCGCGATCCGGGAGAGATTCCCGGAACATTCGGTCCTGGCCGAGGAATCGGCGGGGACAGAGTGGAGAGTCCTGGCCGACGAGGGGATCCGCGCGGAGGCTCCCCTGTGGCTCATCGACCCGCTCGACGGGACGACGAACTTCGCCCACGGCTTCCCTTGGTTCTGCGTCTCGATCGGCGTGGCTGTGAAGGGGGAAGTGCTCGCCGGCGTCGTGCACGATCCTCTGCGCGGCGAGACGTTCGAGGCGGCGAAGGGGATTGGCGCGAGGTTCAACGGCGCCCGCGTGTCCGTCTCATCCGCCCGGTCTCTCGACGAATCTCTTCTCGTGACCGGCTTCGCCTACGACATCCGGACGAATCCCGAGACGAATCTAGACACCTTCGCCCGATTCGCTCTCCGGTGCCAGGGGGTCCGCCGAACGGGATCGGCGGCGCTCGATCTGTGCGCCGTGGCGGCGGGACGCGCGGACGGCTTCTGGGAGCTGAGGCTCAAGCCGTGGGACACGGCGGCCGGCTGGCTGATCGTCCAGGAGGCGGGAGGGCGGGTGACCGACGGCCGGGGAGATTCGTTCCACCTCACCGCCCCGGTCATCGTGGCGAGCAATGGCCGCATTCACGGAGAGATGATCGAGACGCTGAGAACCGTGAAGGGTTGAAAGGAGCTAGCGTTGGACGCGTTTCAAGGGTGGCAATGATTCGGGCGGAACCATCAGGGTGATGCTGCGCGCCTGCCCGGGCACGCGCCGGATCAAGCCCCGCCGTTCCAGCGTGAGCACCATCGAATGCACGCTCGGCGGCGTGATCTCAAAAAACCGCTGCATGTCCGCTTCTGCCGGAGCGCAACCGTTCACCATACTGTATTGATGGATGTAGGCCAGGAACTGGCCTTGTCGTTCGGTGTAGGCGGGGTACGTCAAGATTGGTTGAGGTTCGAGTTTGCCCTTCTTCATGCTTCAAGCATCCACTGCCGGTTGTTATAGCGCGCCATGCTCATCGTCTTGTCCGTATTCTGATGTCAGTGCCTCATGCAGCGTGCACATGCTCTCGAACTCTGGCTGCTGCGCGAGACTCGTAAGGTCGAACGAGAGACAGATGTTGATGTCTTTCTGTGACAGGTAGTTGCCGTGAATCAGCATCTCGCGGAGCTGGTCGGCGGCGTCGGCGTATTCGCGCTCGTCAGTGTCGTGGTTCTGAAGCAGGAACTCGCGGTAGGCGTGTTCGATGACGGGCTTGGAGTGGGTCTGAATTTCATCCACCACCCGCAGGATCTCGGTGATTTTGGCATCGAGCGCGGCTTGGGTGCTGAAGAAGATGTTGCCGTTCGGGTGCGCTGTCTCGTTGCGGTCATCCACAAGCTTGGTGTAGGTGCCGATCTTGCCGTTGTCGCAGGCGATGAGCTTGAGCAGGCGCAGGATGCTGCGCTCGTTCAC
>CAKKSE010000084.1 GCA_919903025.1 Nitrospiria bacterium
TCACGAAGCGGCAGTTCTGGGACTTGGCGTATTTGCGGGCCTGCTCCTTGCCGACGAGCGGGTTCTTGTCCTCAGACTTTGCTTCCAGGACGATGAACGGAAAACCCTTCGCATCGAGGAGCAGGAAGTCAATAAAGCCTTTGCTTGTTTTCTCGAAGTTGTCGCCCAGTGCGTCAAGATCGGCTGATTTGATCGTGACGCTTGGCTCGAGGCGGATGTTGGCGGGCTTGTTTCCGTCCGCAAAGAAGCGCCAGCCAGCCGCTTCAAGCAGATTGTTGATCTTGATGCGGGCTGTGGCTTCCTTACTTGCCATTCGGTTCCTCGGTATTACTGCGGTGGTTCCAGCGTCACAACCACCAATCCACCGCTACGCCGCTCCGGCCGTTGACTTCGCCGCTGAGGCGGCCAGGTACGCCTCGATGAGGGGCTGGATGTCGCCGTCGAGGACGGCGGTCACGTTTCCGATCTCGGTCCCCGTCCGAAGGTCCTTCACGAGCTGGTACGGCTGAAGGACGTAGGAGCGGATCTGGTGTCCCCATGCGATGTCCTTCTTTTCCTTCTCCAGGACCGCGAGTTTTTCTTCCTGTTCCCGCTGTTTCAATTCGTAGAGCCGCGCTTTCAGGACTTTCATGGCGAAGGCGCGGTTCTTGAGCTGTGACCGCTCGTTCTGGCAGGTGACGACGATTCCCGTCGGGATGTGCGTGAGCCGGACGGCCGAGCTCGTCTTGTTGACGTGCTGGCCGCCCGCGCCGCTCGCACGGAACGTGTCGACCCGGAGGTCCGCCTCGTTGATCTCCACCGCGATGTCCTCGTCCAGCTCGGGATAGACGAAGACGGAGGCGAACGAGGTGTGGCGCCGCTTGTTGGCGTCGAAAGGGGAGATCCGGACGAGGCGGTGAACGCCGACTTCCGCCTTGAGGTAGCCGTAGGCGTAGGCGCCGCTCGCCGTGAACGTCGCGCTCTTGATCCCGGCCTCGTCGCCCGGCTGGAGGTCCATCACCTCCGTTTTGAACCCCTGGCGCTCGGCCCATCGGAGGTACATCCGGAGGAGCATCTGGGCCCAGTCCTGGCTCTCCGTGCCGCCCGCGCCGGGATGGATCGTGACGATGGCGTTTGTGTCGTCGTGCTCCCCCCGCATGAGGGCCGCGCGCTCGAGGGGCACGAGCTTGTCGCCCAGGTTCCTGAGACCGCGCTGGATCTCGGGGAGGAACGATTCGTCGTCCGCCTCGACGGCGAGATCGACGGCGGCCGAGATATCGCCCAGGGCCTTCTCGAGGGCGCTCCATCGGGCGAGCGATTCCGAAAGGCGGGTCTTCTCTTTCAGGCGGGTCTGGGCCTTGGCCGCGTCGTTCCAGAAATCGTGGGCCTCCATCTCCCGCTCGATCTCCGCGACGCGGGCCGCGGCGTGGTCCAGGTCAAAGATACCTCCTGAGCTCGCCGAGTTTCTCCCGACAGCTCTCAAGAGTCCGTTTTTCCTCATCCAGGATCATGAAAGTCTCCTCTCTTTCCTTCTCCATGCCGCGATCATCATTGCGAGTGCGACAGCCGAGGCCGCCTGGGCGAAGAGGTCGCCGTGCCGTGAGTAGAAGGTCCCCGCGTTCTTCGGCACGATGACCGTCTGCGCGTGGACCCAGGGTTCGAAAAGCGGTCCCGATCGGAGCGCGCGGCCGCGGGCGTCCACCACGCCCGAGATGCCGGTGTTGGCGGCCCGGATCAGCGGAACGCCGTTCTCGACCGCCCGGAAGGCGGCCATGGCGAAGTGCTGGTACGGGGCGCCCGTCCGGCCGAACCAGGCGTCGTTCGTGACCGTGACGAGGACGCGCGCTCCCGCCGCGACGAAGCGCCGGGCCTGGTCGGGGAAGATCACCTCGTAGCAGATGAGCGTCCCCAACGGAACGCCGGCCCCGCGCATGATCGTGAACTCCCGCCCCTCCCCGAAATCGCCGATCGCCGTGACCATCTTTTCGAGGAAGGGAAAGAGCGGCTTGAGCGGGACGTATTCCCCGTACGGAACCAAGTGCATCTTATCATAGCGCGGCCCGGCGGAGCCATCGGCCGAAAGGAGAATAACGCTGTTGTGGAGGACGGGGCGTCCCGCCACGGCGGGATCGACCGTGGGCGTGCCGAAGAGGAGCGGCACGCCCAACGCGGTCTGGAAGTCGCGGAGCTCGCCGGTCCAGGCGATGTCGTAGTCGAAATAGAATGGCGTCGCCGTCTCGGGCCAGAGAACGATCCGGAAGCCTTGAGGAGCTTCTCTTAGACGCTCGGCCGCCTGGAGCGTGAGCCGTTGGTAGGTCTCGAAGACTTCCCGCTGGTGCCGCGGATCCCACTTCTTCGACTGGTCGATGTTTCCCTGGACGATGGCGACGTGAAGAGCGTCTCCGTCCGGGGCGGGGCGGCTCATCTCCCATGCGCCGTGGAGGGAGAGAACCGCGGCGGCCAGAAGGGGAGGAACGGCCGCGGAGATCCGCTTCCATCCGTCTTCGCTCGAAGCGAACGCCGACGCCAAACCCGCGTTTCCCCAAGCGACCAGGAAGGAGACCCCGTAGACGCCGGTGAACGCGGTGAACTGGATCAGCGGGAGGAAGGGGAGTTGGGAGTATCCGATCAACATCCAGGGGAAGCCGGTGAAGAGATGGGTCCTCAGGTATTCGAGGGCCGTCCACGCCGCCGCCAGTCCGAGGGTGCGCAGGACAGCGGGATAAGGTTCGACCATCCTTGCGAAAGCGGCCCACGCTCCGGTAAAGAGACCGACATAGGCGCTGAGAAGGATCCAGGCGCCGATGCCGACGGGGAGAGGAAGATGGCCGTATTCGACGATCGTCGCGACGATCCACGGAATCGTGAAGATGAAGGCGGCCGTGCCGGCGGTCCATCCGACGAAGAATGCCCGGCGGGCGGTGAGGCCGCGGACCGCGAGAAGGACGGGGACGAGGGCGATCCATGCGAGCGGCGCGAGCGAAGGGCGCGGGAAACTCGCGGCCAGGAGAAGCCCGGAAGATAGAACCGCCAGCGGTCGATGGACGCGGGGATCTTGCAGGCGGAGCCGGAGGCGGCCCGCTGTCTCAGGGCTGCGGTTGAGAAATCCCATTGCATTCGTGCGCCTTCACAGCCCGTTAGGCTGTCAAGGCGCACTGTGCGGTTCAACGCGGTGCTTTTCCATCCATTTGAGGATCTGGTTTTCCACCGGTTCGTTCACGGCCGTTGCCGGGACCGGCGGGGCTTCCTTTCGGGCCGGCGGCTGAGCGGGGGCCGGCCGGGACGGACGAGCGGCCGGGGACCGCTCCCGGCGCGGCGCGCTCCGAACGGCCGGTGTCGGGGCCGGCGCCGCGGACACCCTGGGCTGAGCCTGCGGGGCGGACGGACTCTTCCCCCGCGCGAGGATGGAAGAGACGGCGTGACGATAGATCAGCACGGTCCGGTCTCCGGGAGGCTGTGAAACGAGGAGCAAGTAGGCGTCGTACTTCTTGAGCCTGCCCGAGAGACGCGTCCCGTTGTGGAGCGTGACCGTGAGCGGGGTCCGAGCGGCGACGTATCGATCAAACGCTGGATTGACTTGGTCTTGATCCATCGGTGGTTCCTCGCTGGGGAGCGGCGGCCGATTGAAGCGTGGCTACGCCGTGTTTGTAAAGGAGCGTGGGAAGCCTTTGCCGTCGCTCCCGAATGAGGAGGGTGTAGTTGTCGTAGTCGATCAACGTCCCGATGACGGCCTGCTTTGAGACGAGGTGAAGCACGAGCGAGGTCTTCTTCTCAAGATAGCGCGCGAGGATGAGGTGCTGAAGATCGGTGCGGGAAGGCGGATCGGCCGGGCGGGCTGGACGGGGGAGCTGGACGCTCCCTTCCTCGCCGGTGTTTGCCCGGACCATCGTAATGTCGTGCTTGGGAAGGGAGAGCTCTCCCTCGCTGGTTTCGATGACGATTTCGTGGCGCCCGATGGAGCGGATCCGGCCTTGCCAGCGGACGAGGCTCCCGATCTGCACGTCGACGGGGACGGCCCCTTCCATGAGGGCGTCGAACCAGTACGTCTCGACTTTGTTGCGGATGGTCGTTTCCGTTGCGGCCAGCACGGGCGAAATGATACCCGTTCCCATCGGACTTGGCAAGGCGAATGGAGACCTTAAAATTGAAAATTGTAAATTGAAAATTATAAAAGTGAGGGTGGAGGTTCGTTCTTCACTTTCCAACTTACAATCTCAAATTTTCAATTTTCAATTTTCAATAGTACCGGTTCTTCCCGCGGGAGGCGCGTGCAGTGGGCATGGCTCGGTGGGAATGCGGGCCGGGGCGAAAAGCTCCCGGACCTTCGCCGGACAGCCGGGCCGCGCGAGCTTTCCGGACGCTGGATCGATCTCGGCTGACACGAGGTTCGCCGCGACGGGGAACGGTTCCTTGGGCTGGTCCTTGAGCGCCTCCTTCATGACGGCCATCCAGATCGGAAGAGCGGCGCGCGCGCCGGTCTCCTTCGGCCCGAGCGGGCGGTGGTCGTCGTATCCGACCCAGACGCCGGTGATGATCCGCGGCGAAAAGCCGATGAACCACGCGTCCCGGAAGTCGTTCGTCGTTCCCGTCTTGCCGGCCAGCGGATGACCGAGCGACTTCGCCTGGTATCCCGTTCCGGACTGGACGACGCCCTCGAGAAGGGAGACCATCTGGCTTGCCAGCTCCGGAGAGAGGACCTCCTCGAGCGCGGCCTCCCGCTCTTCGACGAGGCGGCCCCGTGTGTCCGCGATCCGGAGAACCGCCCTGGGCTCGACCCGGATGCCTTGGTTCGCGAAGACGCCGTAGGCCGTGACCATGTCGGTCAGCGTGACGTCCGACGCGCCGAGGGCGAGCGGAAGATACGGCTGGAGCGGCGTCCGGATGCCGAGCTTCCGGGCCGTCTCCATCGCGCTCGGGATTCCCACCCGGTCCAACAGCTTGATCGCCACGACGTTCACCGACTTGGCGAGGGCCCGCCGGAGCGTCATCGGCCCCTCGTGCGTCCCGGAGTAGTTCGTGGGGACCCAGGGTCTCCCCTGAGCGCCGGGGTAGGAGACCGGCTCGTCCACGACGATGTCGGAGGGCGAAAAACCGCGGGCGAGGGCGGCCGTATAGACGATCGGCTTGAAGGCGGAGCCCGGCTGGCGGAGCGCCTGGACGGCCCGGTTGAACTGCGAGTCGCCGAAGTCCCGGCCCCCGACCATCGCGAGGATCCGGCCCGTTCCCGTCTCCATCACCAGGACGGCGCCCTGGATCGGAGGCGCCTTCGCGCGCGCGCGCGACGACGCGAGGCGTTTCTCGATCTCCTCGAGCCCCTTCGAGAGGGCCTCTTCGGCCTTCGCCTGGAGGTCAAGGCGCAGCGCCGTGTGAATGTGGAGCCCGCCCGTGTAAGTTCGCTCGCCGTAAGCCTTGTCCAGTTCCCGGCGGACCTGTTCGACGTAGTAGGCGGCCCGCCCGGTCGACTCGCGGTGGGGGTGCTCGGGGAGGGGTCTCCTTGCGGCGTCCTTCTCCTCCTCCAGCGCGATCATCCCGAACTCCCGCATCCTCTTGAGGATGGTGGCCCGCCGCTGGCGGGCGCGCTCCGGATGGCGGAAGGGGGAGAACGTGTTGGGGGCCTTGGGGAGGCCGGCCAGGAGGGCCGCCTCGGCCAGGTCCAGTTCGCGGACCGTCTTCCCGAAGTAGGTCCGGGCGGCGGCCTCCACGCCGTAGGCTCCGGCCCCCATGTAGACCTGGTTCAGGTAGAGGGCGAGGATCTCGTCCTTCGTGTATCGCTTCTCGATCTGGAGGGAGAGGATCGCCTCCCGGATCTTTCTTCGCAGGCTTTTTTCCGGCGTGAGGAAGAGCCTCTTCGCGAGCTGTTGGGTGATCGTGCTGCCGCCCTCGACGACGCGGCCGGCGCGGAAGTTCTTCCACCCGGCGCGGGCGATCGCCCTGGGATCGACTCCGTAGTGCTCGTAGAAGCGGGCGTCCTCGATCGCTAGGACGGCGTCGGTGAGGACCCGGGGAACGACGGCGAACGGGACGACGATCCGGCGTTCCAGGTAGAACTCGGCGACGGGCGTCCCGTCAGCGGCGAAGACGCGGGACAACTCCGAGGGGTGGTACTCCTCGAGGGCCTGGACCTGCGGAAGGTCGTCCTGCTTCGTGAGCCAAAGCCCGCCGAAGACGCCGGCCCCGGCGGCGGTAAGGGCCATGAGAGTGAGAGCGAGAACCTTGAAGAATCGCACCATCGGGGATCAATCTTATCGGCAAGCGGGGCCGGAACGCAAAGGGAATAGCCGGCTTGTCCTTTCGTGGGCGGCGCGCCGCAGATCTTCCGAGCGCTCCGCTACAACGAGAGCGTCGCGATCGCCTCGCGGATGATCCGCGCGGAATTCTCCAGCGCGCCTCGCTCCTCCGCGTCCAGCGGCAACAGAAGTACGCGCGAGACGCCCTGGCGATTCACGACGCCCGGCAGGCTCAGGCAAACGTCGTTAAGACCGTACACGTTCTCGGCGAGGCTTGAGACCGTCAGCACGCTGTTTTGATCGCGGACGATCGCTTCGATGATGCGCACAAGAGCCGCGGCAATCGCGTAATACGTCGCCCCCTTGCGGCGGATGATGTCGTACGCGGCTCTGCGGGCGTTCTGCGCGATTTCCCGTTTCGCTTCTGCGTCGAGCGTTCCGCCGTTCATCCGGCAAAAGTCGTCCAGCCTCATCCCCGCGATATTGGCCAGACTCCAGATTGCGACTTGGGAGTCGCCGTGCTCTCCAATGATGAACGCGTGCACACTGCGCGGTTCGACGCCGAAACGCTGGCCGAGCAGATAGCGGAAACGCGCTGTATCGAGAATCGTTCCCGAGCCGACGACGCGCGACGCCGGCAGGCCCGACGTTTTCCACGCCGCGTAGGTCAGCGCGTCCAGGGGATTCGCCGCGACGAGGAGGATCGCCTCGCGGGTGTGTTGAACGACCTGCGGCACGATTTGTTGGAACACCGCGGCATTGCGTTTGAGCAGGTCCAGCCGCGTCTCGCCCGGGCGCTGGGCCGCGCCCGCCGTGAGGACGACGACATCGGCGATCGCGCAATCGGCGTAGTCCCCCGCCCAGACGCGCGCCGGGCGCGTAAAAGGCATTCCGTGGTTCAGGTCCATTGCCTCGCCTTCTGCGCGCTCGCGATTCGCGTCGATCAAAACGATTTCGGCGGCTGTGCCGTTGAGCAGGAGGGCGTACGCGCACGTCGCGCCCACGTTCCCCGCGCCGACAATCGCGACGCGCACGGCGCGTTTGCTCGTCGTGGCCGTTTCGTCCGTCATCTTCTTCTCCCGCCTCCGTTGAGGGTGGTCCGTCTCTCGAATTGTATCGGCAACGACTGCGAAACGCAAAGGCGATGCGGGGGAGGTTCATTTCCCCTCCATGTCGCGCGGCTGGCGGGGCGGCGGGCATGGTGTTGGGCGGGCACGGCGTGCCGCCCTACGGTCGGGTGGGCGGACGAATTCTGCAGGGCGGGTCACCGGACCCGCGGATCCCGATCAGGCGGGTCGCGACTCGATCCGGGAGGGAAGCCTTGTATTGACGAAAGAATAGTATTGCATTCCTACCGAATTGCTCATACGATAGGAACGCAATCCTATTTGAGGCGTGGGCATGATCGATGAACTTGTACGATTGAGCCAGGATTTCATCCGGCTCTATAACCGCGACTACGTGCGGTACTTCCTGAAGGAGAACCGGCTGGATAACCGGTTTTCCCTCATCGTGGGCCAGCGGGGCGTGGGCAAGACTACGACCATTATCCAGCACCTGCTCGCCTCTTATCGGAGCGACCCCTTCACCGACAAGGCCCTCTATATTCAGGCGGACCATTTCCTGCTTGGCAGCCGAAGCATCTATGAAATAGCGGAAGAATTCCATCACCTGGGCGGGGAACTGATCTGCCTTGATGAAATTCATAAGCACCCCGACTGGGCCGCGCAGCTCAAAAGCATCAACGACACATTTCCCAAGCTCAGGATCGTCGCCTCAGGAAGCTCCGCCTTGGAGATCTACCGCGGGAGCCATGACTTGAGCAGGAGGGCCGTGGTGTATCGGATGTACGGGATGTCGTTCCGGGAATTCATCGAGTTGACCCAGGAGGTTGAACTCCGAAGCGTTGAGATCGACGATATTCTGAACAACCACCAGCGAATCGGCCGCGATATCATCGGGGCGCTTGAAAAAAAGGGCAGGAAGATCCTTGCTCTGTTTCGGGAGTATCTCGATTACGGCTACTATCCATATTTTTGGGAATATAAGAACAAGAAGCTTTTTCACATCACGCTGGAACAAAACGTCCATACCACGCTCGAAAGCGATCTGATCGCCATCTATCCGTCCTTGAGCGGCACCAGCATCAAGAAGATAAGAAAGCTCCTTGCCATCATCGCGGCGTCGGTGCCGTTCACACCGGACCTCAAGAAGCTGAAGATCATGCTCGACATGGGCGACGAACGGACGCTCAAGACCTATTTGAAATACCTGGAGGATGCAGGGATCATCTTGACGATCTCCAAGAGCGGCAGGGGTCTTCGGGAACTTGAGAAGCCGGAAAAGATATACCTGAACAACACCAACCTGATCCACGCGATAGCGGGCCATGCGCCGGCCGAGACCGGCAATATCCGCGAGACGTTTTTTCTCGCCATGACCCATGCGCAGCATAAAGTCACTTCGCACGCGCAGGGTGATTTTTTTATTGATGGGAAATACGCTTTTGAAGTCGGCGGGAAGAACAAAGGCGCCGGCCGGATCAAGGCGACCAAGAACGCCTATCTGGCCGTCGATAACATTGAAATCGGCGTTGGGAACAGAATTCCGCTCTGGTTGTTCGGGTTTTTGTATTGAGGCGTGGATCGGCAGTAAAACCGAGGGGTGTCGATGGCGGGCCCGCCGGTTTGAAGCATTGAAGGGCGACCGCAAGGGACGGCACAGCTCCGCATCAACGACCAATGTCGAATCTGCTTTTGCTGGAGAGACGGAGATGCCTTTGACGTTGAAATCGTGGACTACCACTGAGGTACGCCATGACCACCAAGCACAAGCATCTTGAACCGATCCACCCTGGAGAGATTCTGTTCGAAGACTTCATGAAGCCGATGGGCGTCAGCATCAACCGCCTGGCCCGTGACATCGTCGTGCCGCCTGGCCGAATCAGCGCCATCGTCAACGGCAAGCGCGCCATCACGGCCGACACCGCCCTGCGCCTCGGCAAGTACTTCTGCGTCTCGCCGCAGACTTGGATGGGCCTGCAAGCTGAGTACGACTTCCGCGTCGCTCAGCGCGTGGTGGGAGACGAGGTGGAAAGACGTGTTCAGCGGCTTGCCGCGTGAAGCATCGAGGGAACGCTCGCATGTTAACGGCCAAATGCTGCGTTGATAATTAGTAAGGCGCTTCCGAGTTTTGTGTGGGTGGCCCCAATATTTGGGGTTGCGTCGCCCAACCCTCTCACCCCCACCCTCGCCCTCCCCCATCAAGGGGGAGGGGACAATTTCTTTGGGCCTGCCCTACGGGGCTTTTCGTAGGGCGGGTCACCGAACCCGCCTGGACTGATGCC
>CAKKSE010000085.1 GCA_919903025.1 Nitrospiria bacterium
CACGCGGGTCTACGCCTGGTCCCTCATGCCCAACCACGCCCACCTGCTCGTTCGGAGCGGTCCGGCGGGCCTTCCTCAGTTCATGCGGCGGCTCCTGACGGGATACGCCGTGACCTACAACCGCCGCCACCGGCGGCACGGGCACCTGTTTCAGAACCGCTACAAATCGATCGTCTGTGACGAGGATTCCTATTTCACTGAACTGGTTCGCTACATCCACCTCAATCCCGTTCGCGCAAAGCTCGTCCCCGATCTCGGGGCCCTGGGCCGCTATCCGTGGTCCGGACACGCCGCGATCACCGGTGCTGTTGCGTATCCTTGGCAGGACAGCGCGTATGTTCTTGGCTTCTTTGGAAAGAGGTTTGGGGAGGCGGTCCGTTCCTATCGTCGGTACGTCGAGGAGGGGGTTCTCCTGGGGCGGCGGCCGGATCTAGTGGGCGGGGGGCTGGTGCGCTCCCTGGGCGGCTGGTCAGCCGTGGCTAGCCTCAGACGCTCGGGGGAGAAGAGACGGACGGACGAGCGGATCCTGGGGAGCGGCGAATTCGTCGAGAGGATGATCCGCGAGGCGGAAGAGACGGTCAGGCAGGAATTCTCCCGAGGCGAGAGTGGGGATGCGGCGCGGCGGCTCGTCGAGTCTGCCTGCCGGAAGGCAGGTGTGTCGGTCAAGGAGCTACGGTCGGGGAGCCGACGGGGTTCCCTTGGAAGGGTTCGCTCCGACCTGGCGTGCGAAATCGTCGCAAAGATCGGGATGCCTCTGGCGGACGTGGCGCGGGATCTCGGGGTCTCCACATCGGCCGTTTGCAAGGCACTGTCACGGAGGAAGTCCACTTAGTCAACAACGTCCCCTTCGGCTCTTTCCTGGCGCAAGAATGTAATGGAGCTCTGCCGGCATATCTGGCCTACGAGAACAGTAAGCAACTTGAACGCATATCTTGGGCGTAGTTGCACGTTCTGGATGTCCATGCCCCATGGATCAACAACAAAAGAGGTGCCAGCCGCTCCTCTGGACTACTTCATTGAGACTTATTTGACACAACTTTTGTCCTTTTTTTCGAGAGCCGAAATTGTCGCCGCTGGCCGCAAGGCATCGCGTCGCTTGGACAAGATCGGCGTTAGACATCATTTCTGCTGGGCCTTCACCAGGCCCGGCTGCAACCATCCAAACGCAGCCGAGAGTTGGCGTTCTGTGGGCTCGACCGTCGCGGCCAAACTGAGCCAACGGCTGTAGCGCACGCGTCGGGAGCGAAGCAAACG
>CAKKSE010000086.1 GCA_919903025.1 Nitrospiria bacterium
GGCTGTGCGTTGGCTTGGAGGACGAAGGACGGGAGAACGAAGACCAGAAGCGCGGCCGTGAGGACCGATTGTCTTGTCATCCGACTTTCTCTCCTTTCATGGCGGGCAATGTGGGTCGGGCTGGCTGGGGTTCGGACCACGAGGAGACGGAGAGAGGGAACCGGAGCGTGAAGACCGATCCCTTTCCCTCCTCGCTTTTGAGGTCGACGTCGATTTCGAACCGCTCGGTCAGCCGCCGGACGATGTAGAGGCCGAGCCCCATGCCGGACGTCCCGGCGACATCGCGGCGGACGCCGCGGGCGAAGACCGCTTCCAGGGCCTCCGGGGGGATGCCGATCCCCGTGTCGGCGACGGACACGGTCGCCTGGGTCTCGTCCCGGGAGACGCCGACGTCCACCCGCCCGCGGCGGACGTTGTACTTGACGGCGTTCTGGACGACGTTCCGGAGGATTGTCCGCGCGACGGCGGCCGGGACCTCCACGGGGACCGGACCCCCGGCCGCCGTGATGGCGAGATCGACGCCCTTCTCCCGGGCCTCCGTCTCCGACTGGGAGGCGACTTCGAGGAGGATGGCGGCGAGGTCCGTCGTCCGGGGGACGGCCTCGTTCCCGTTCCGCGTCAGGACGCGCAAGTCTTCGAGGCGCCGGGTGAGCCGGTTGGTTCCCGTCAGGATCTGGTCCACGTACGCCCGGCTTGGATCGGGAAGGGCCGCGTCTCGCTTAAGAAGGCCAGCGTATCCGTCGATAGCGACCACGACGTTGTTGAGCTCGTGGACAAGCGTGTCGAAGAGAAACGAGATCTCCTCCCGGCACTCCCTCCCATTTCCCGTGCTCGACATCGTCTCGACCAGGGGCCAGATCTCGCCCCGGAGCGCCTTCAGCCGTTCCTGCGCCGTCTCGAGGTCCCGGCGCTGGCGGCTCCTTTCGAGAAGGGAGCGGACGCGGTGGAGGAGCTCGTCCAGGGCGTACGGCTTGGCCAGGTAGTCGTCGGCGCCGGTCTTGAGACCCTTGACCCGGTCGTCGTTTCCCGCGAGCGCCGTGAGCATGAGGACGGGCGTCTCCCGAATCTCCTCCGGGGCGTTGGTTCTGAGCCAGCGGCAGACGTCCCAGCCCGTGAGGCCCGGCATCATCAGGTCGAGGATCACGAGGTCCGGCCGGTCGCGGCGGATCCGCTCGCGGGCGGTTATTCCGTCGCGGCACGAGATGACTTCGTATCCGTGGGACGTAAGGGTGAGGTCCAACAGTTCAACAATGGCCTGCTGGTCGTCGGCGACAAGGATCGTGTTCATGGAAGGCTCCCTTAACGGGGCGCGCGGGCGAGAGAGCCCGCGCCGCACCCGGGATCGATCGGCATGGCGGAAATCTGCTCCAACACGTGGGCGACGTGGGCGCCGGCGGCGTCGATCGCGCCGATCTCCCAGGGGCACCGGAGGTTTCCCCAGGGGGAGACGCCGTAGATCGTGAGGCCGGAGCCCTGATCGACCATCTCGATGGTCGCGAAGCCGAGGCCGAAGAGACGGGCGGCGCAGCGCGCGAGGGCGATCTCCTCGGTGGAGGGCTCGATGAGCCGATGGGTCGAAGACGAAAGCGACTGCGCGATCGTCTCCGGCCCCGGCGCGGCCCAGGGGCGCGTGTAGGCGCAGAGGAACCGTCCGCCGACGATGACGACGCTCATGTGGTTCGTCGGGTCCTCGATGCACTGCTGAAGGTAGAACGGGAGGCCGCCCGTGTCCGCCTGGGCTCGGAGGAACCCGCGGGCCTCCGCCGGATCGGCGAGAACGGCCATCCCCCGGCCGCCGGACGTGAAGAGAGGCTTGAAGACGGACGGGCCGAACGCCTCGAGAAAGAGGAGGGCGTGCTCGATCTGCTCCGTCACGAGCGTCGGCGGGACGGGGAGGCCGGCCTGGGAGAGCTCCAGGGTCATCCGGTACCGGTCCATCGTGCTCTCGATGGCGTCCGGTTTCGGGAAGACGCGGACGCCCTCGCGCTCGAGGTGGCGCAGGATGTGGACGCGGAATCTCGTGGCCGGCAGGGCGACGTCTCCGAGGCTCTGAACGAGGATGGCGTCGAACAGGGCAAGGTCCTGCCCGCGATGCGTGACCTGCCCCTTGTGGAGGCAGAGGGAGCATTCCTCCGGGGGAATCACGACCGCCTCGTGGGCGAGCGAACGGATCGTTTCGGACAATCGGTCGGTTTCCCAAGAGGCGGGAGTCCCGATCACGGCGATTCTCATCGAAGGGCTCCTTTCACGGCGAAGCAGAGGCGGTCTCTCATCCGGCGTCAGCGAAGCTCGCGTTCGAGGTGCAAAGCGTAGTCCGGCAGTGTGCGTTCGTACGGCTGGGTCATCAGCGGCGACGAAATGATGTAGTCAGCCGACGCGCGATTGCACGCGACCGGAATGTTCCAGACGACGGCGATCCTCAGCAAGGCTTTGACGTCAGGATCGTGCGGGAGCGGCTCGAGCGGGTCCCAAAAGAAGATCATGAAGTCGATTTCTCCTTCGACGATCTTCGATCCGATCTGCAGGTCGCCGCCGAGAGGACCGCTTTGCAGGCGGATGACGTCAAGCCCGAGCTCCCCCTCCAGGAGCCTGCCCGTCGTTCCCGTGGCCCAGAGCTCGTGCTGGGCCAGCAAATCCCGGTTGAACTTGATCCATTCCAGCAGGTCGCGCTTCTTGTTGTCGTGCGCGACCAGGGCGATCTTCTTCTTCCATCGAAACGTACGTTCGTCGGTTTGCACGTCATCCTCCGTTGTCATTGATGTTCCGATCCACGCGGCTGTCTTTCTTCCGGCCCGTCCGGGAAGAGCCTCTTCACCGCGTCGGGCGCGGCGTTCGGCCGGGCGAGCGATTCCATCCGCCGTCGAAGATCGCTCCGCAGACCCGGGTCGCCCAGGAGGCGCAGGGCGGCAGAGGCGGCCTCCGCGGCGCCGTCCGCCCGAAGGGCGGCGCCCCGCGACGCCAGGAAGCGGGCGTTCGCCTCCTCCTGGCCGGGGATCGGGTCGATGAGGACAGTCGGAAGGCGGCGGGCGAGGGCTTCCGAAACCGTGAGCCCTCCGGGCTTCGTCACGAGGACGTCGGCTGAGCCCAGGTAGTCCTCGATGTTGTCGACGAACCCGAACGCGCGGACCCGGAGCGGAAGAGAGGAGGCCAAGGCTTCGAGCCGCCTCCGTCTCCCGGCGTCGTTCCCGGCCGAGACCCAGACGGAGGCCGCCACGCGCCTCCGGGCCAGCTCGGTCACCACCTGCTCGATCCGCCCGACGCCGATGCCGCCCGAGAGGACCAGGATGACCCGCTCGTCCTCCGGAATCCCCAGGGCCTGTCTGCAGGCGGCGGGATCAAGTCGGTCCAGGTCCGGCTGGATGGGGATTCCGGTCACTTCGATCTTGCCGCGGGGGACGCCAAGGGCCTCCAGCTCACGGGCGACGTCTTCGTGCGCAACGGTGTACATGTCGACGGCGGGGTCGATCCAGAACGGATGGGCCTCGAAGTCGGTGATCGCGGCGGCAAGGCGAAAGCCGTACCGCGCCCGCAGGGGACCCAGCAGGTGGACGGCCAGGAAGTGCGTGGCCACGACCGTGGAAGGCCGCGAGGCCTCGATCAGATCGAAGAAGGGGCGGGCTGAGGGCCTCGACAGGAACGCCTGAATGCTCCGCAGGACAGCCTCCGACCGGGGATGCGCCGCCGAGGCATAGAGCCCGGCCCATAGGGCCGGCGCGTGGCGAACCGTCCATTCGTACCCGTTCTGGTAGAAGCGCCGGAAGAGGGGGTGGACGTGGTCGAGGAGGTTCACGCTGTCAGCCTCGATCCCGCGCTCCCGGGCCGCGGCCACGACCGCCTGGGCGGCGCGGCGGTGTCCCGACCCGCAGGAAACGTAGACAGCGAGGAGGGAGGGCCTGGCGACATCGACGCAATCCAGGGTTGCGGGGCATGGACCCGCCGCGAACGTGGACGCGACACTGCACGCGCTCATCAGTCCGCGCATGACAGGGAACTCCGGCACTCGATCATTCGGGGCGAGTCTCGCATCTCTATTTCTCCTTTTTTCTCTTCGTTCCGGAAGGCCCACTCGCCCAATCGCTCCAGACTGCGCTCCAGGGCGGCCGCCCGTTCGGGCGATTTCGGGCGCGCGGCGAGGAGGTCCACCTCATTCCAGATCTTTCGATAGACGTCTTCTTCCTTGAGGCCGGCCCGAGGCCCGGAATGGCGATTTTCATAAGGATTCAAACCCCGCGCGCGGGGCGTCCAGGAGACCGCGTCGATTTCCAGAACGCTTTTCACGCGGACACCTCCCGGCCGGCACGGTGGGGCGCAATGAGTGTGCCGATGGTGGCTTCCTGGGCGTGGCGCCGCGCCCTGTCTCCCATCGTCCGCTGTTCCGCCGGGTCGGCAAGAATCTTTCTCAGGGCCTCGGCGATGGACGGCGCGGTGCCGTCGTGAAGGAGGCCGGTGCGGTCCGGTTGGACATGCTCCGCCGCCGCGGAGCCGCGGGGGACGAGGGCAGGCAGTCCCGCCGAGAGGGCCCGGAGCGTCTCAAGGCCCGTGAGGTCGCCCCGGTCGTTGGTCAGGAAGAGGTCCGCGCGGGCAAACAGCGAGGCGAGCGCGGCGCTGGAGCGGGGCGGCACGACTTCCACGCCCGGCAACCCCCGCGCCTCGGCTGACATCGGCCCCTCGCCGCAGAGAACAAGCGTCGCCCCCGGAAGAGCGTTCCGGACCGACTCCAAAGCTGAGACGATCTCGATCGTCCCCCGTTCCCTGTCGATGGGGCCGGCGGAGACAAGCCGCAGCGGCTCGTCATCGCCGAACGCAGGGCCGCGCGCTTGCGGCGTCCCGTTCGTACTCCAGGGCGAGGCCCACGCGCGGACCTCGATCCGGCGGGGTTCGAGGCCCCTTGCCGTCAAGGCGGCCTTAGCCGCGGCCGTCGGGACGATCACCGTGTCCGCTTTTCCATGGAACCACGCGAGGTACTTCCAGACGAGCTCTTCGATGTCGGCGTCCCGCGTGAGGAAGCGCGCCAGGGCCGGGAGATCGGTGTGGAAATAGGTCGTGAGCGGGAGATCGAGGAGCTGAGCGGCCAGAAGGGCGGTCAGTCCCATCGGCCCGGCCGTCCAAGCGGCCAACCGGTCCGGATTCCTCCTCTCCAGCTCGGCCAGGACGTCCAACACGGGAGGGAAGTGGACCTTGCTCTCCGCCACGGCGAGACTCCCCGCGGCCGGGAAGTTCTTGAGACCGGCCTCGTCGTATTCCGGCGTCTCCGAGCATGTGAAGATCGAGATCGGGACGCCTTCCTCCCGCGCTCCAAGAAGGCGGGCCGGCGTGAGACCGGACGCGTCCCAGAGGGCGTCGTTGTCGCAGAAGAGAACGGATTCTCCCGCCCCGCGCGCCGTGTTGAACCTGGTCTGGACTTCCGCGAGGAGGCGGCGGTCGCGGTACTGGTGAGAGAATGAGAAGAAGTAGGGGGACAGGACGGCGTAGATCGCCGCGATCCCGGAGGCGGCCTGAATCCCCTTGAGCGGGTTCTCCGAGGAGAAACTCTTGACGAGCTTTTCGAGGGAGACGAACAGGATCCGGCTGGACAGGCGGCTGGCCAGGCCGAAGATCCGGGCGTTATGCTCCTCGACGGAGGCGGCGCCGTTCGCGAGCCAGTCCTTGAATTTCCCCGGCTGGCCGAAGACGGCGCGAAGCTCCTCCCGCAAGAGGGCGAGGAGGTCCTCCTCGTCCGGCTTGAGCTTCTTCCGGGGCTTGAGCCGGCGTGCCAGGTGGGAAAGTTTCGCCCACGGGTTGATCCGCGCTTCCGTGTCGTTGTAAAGGAGACGCGGAAGGCTCGCGATGAGCGGGTTCGAGGACCTCTCGGGGCGGACCCCAAGCCGGTCCATGTAGTAGCGGAAGGCCACGCTGTAAATCGAGTGAGCCAGGACGACGGCCGAGCCGCTGACGCCCGCCGGCTGGGTCTGCCCGCGCCGCACGGCGTCCAGGAACTCCGGGATCGTCCCGGCTCCGAGGGCCCAGGTGTACGCAGTGGCAACGTGGATCTGGCCGTGGTCGTCCGATCCGCCCACGACGCCGCGCCGGAACGGGTATTCTCCGGCGGGAGCGATCGCGTGCTTTTCGGCGAGGCGGGCGATCTCGTCTCCTCCGATCCCAGTGATGATCTTCTCCGTCAGGTCGTTCAGAAGGCGGTTGCGGGCGCCGTTCCGGACCTCGAACGCGGGAAAGAGGACGAGCATCTTCTCGAACGTCTCGACCGTGAGGCGCCCGTTCTGGTTGTAGAGGGGATGCGCGACGAAATGGGCGATTCCCTCCGCCTGGAGGTACGCGGTGAGGTCATATACGTTCCGCCGGAGGCGCTGGATCTCGGCGTGCTGGGCTTCCGTGATTCCCAGCGTGACGACGTGGATCCTGCAGCCGTCCTCGGGGAACGAGACGTCAACTTCCTCGGAGAGGAAGACGTCGGGGAGGTGCGCGATCTCGAGGCCGCCGTCGATGACGTTGTGGTCCGTCACCGTGACGAACGTCATTCCGCGCGCTTTCGCGATCCGGTAGAGGTCCCGCGGTTTCGTGTAGCACTCCGGACTGCCGATCTTCTTGAGGATCCATTCGGACGGACGGTTCGAATGATGGGAGTGGACGTGCAAATCGACACGCGCTTCGGCCGGGGACGCCATCGAGCCCTCCTCTCGGTTCGGCCCCGTTTCGAGCGGGGGCCGTCTCCCTGATCTTCGAACGGGAATCCTAGCGGAACAGCGCGGAAAACCGACTCAAGGGCGGGTTAATGGCGTGTAAACTCAGCGGGAAAGCGGGGCCGCGTCAGAAAAGGAGCAGGTAGACGGCGCCGGCGGCGAGGCCGGCCGTGAGCATCGACCCCATGGCCCAGATCGTGAGCCGGGCCAATTGACGGGACCCGAGGACGATCGCCGCGCCGAGCTTGGCGGCGGTATTCCCCAGCCCCGCCGCGAGGATCCCCGCCGCGGCGACCCCGGCGGGAACGGCCGCGTCACGGGAAAGTCCCAGGAGCGAGAGCGTCGGGGCGTCGACTTCGGCCAGGCCGGACACGAGCGCCGCCGCGTAGACGCCCGCCGTCCCGAAGGTGAGCATGGCGAGCTGGACGATCGCCAGGACGACGCCGTAGAGGGCGCCGAACTTGAGAGCCGTGGCGATCTCGAACGGATTGGCGAGGGGGATCTCCACGCCGGCGGGTCTCCAGTCGTTTCGCCGGATGAACCAGGCGCCGACCAGGCCGGCGGGGAGCATGAGGGCGCCGACGGCGGGGAGGAGGGACGGGTTGACGACGGCGACTTCCACGAGCTGGCGCAGGAACATCACCGTTCCCGCCAGGACGATCCCGCCGGCGAGGGGCGGGGACATCTCCGGCCGCTCGCGGCTCAATCGCGCGAAGGCGAGCGTCACGGCCGTGGAGCTGACCATGCCGCCGAAGAGGGCCGCGATCAGGATGCCCCGCCCGGGGCCGGCGATCCTCACGCCGAACCAGCCGAAGAAGGAGATGGCCGTGACGAGAACGACCATGAACCAGATCTGGCGCGGATTGATGCGGAGAGGCGTGAATCCCTGGTCGGGAAGAAGGGGATAGACGACGAGGGCGACCAGGGCGAACTTGGCCACGGCCATCATTTCCTCCCGCCCGATGTGCTCGCGGATGAACGCGTGCAGGGGCTGTTTGGCGGCGAGGAGGAGGGTGGCGAGAACGCCGATCGCGACGGGCGGAAGGTGCGGACCGGCGGCGGCCATTCCTCCGAGGAGGAAGGTCACGATTGCCGCCAGTTCGGCGGTGATTCCCCACCCTTCGCCCGCCATGCCCGTGCGAACGAAGGCGGCCGTCAGGAGGAGTCCAAGGACGGCGAGGCCCGCGAGGAAGACGGGCTGATTCGGCCAGCCGTAGGCCGCGACGAAGCCGGCGACGGAGACGAGCGCGTACGTGCGGACCCCGCCGAGCCGGTGGGGGCCGTCCGCCCGGACCGACTCCCGCTGGAGGCCGATCAGGAGGCCGATGGCCAGGGCGATTCCGAGCCGAACGATCCATTCTGGGAGAAGTTCTTCCGGCATCCGGCGTGTCCCGTCAGGCTGCAAAACGGCCGCGCCGAAAAACCGACCAGAGAGCGGCCAGGGGCGCGGCGCGGAAGCGTCCCCAGGCGTGGAGCGGCGCCGGAAGGTTTCGGAGCCTCCGCCAGTGTCCGGGGAGCTGTCCAATGGACACGGCCAGATACCCGACGATTCCCTCGGACCGATCCAGGGGGGAAAGGGTTCCGGGAAACGTTTCGACGGCGAACAGGCGGGTCTCGAAGCCGCTTGTCCGGCCCCCGTAGTCCACGTGGAAGCGAATCACGGCGAGGTCCCGCGTCCGGCGCACGACGAGTCCGGTCTCTTCCAGCACTTCTCTCCGAAGCGCCGCCTCAGCGGTTTCTCCGGGCTGGAGGCGGCCCGTTGGGAGACGATAGACATCGGCCGGGTAGTGCCGCTTCCTCTGAAGGAGGACCCGGCCGTTTGCCGTCGCAACGGCGAACGCCGCCTCGCCTGAGCGGCCGCCGACGTGCTTCCACAGCTCTTCCTCTTCCGGTGGAATCACCAGGCGCCGCTCAATCCGAAGGATGCTGGACAGCCGTTTGTCCTCCGAGTCTTCTGTCCCGGACAGTGGATTTCGCGGTCTTTCCGGGGGCGACGATCCCGGAGGGGGAATCCGTCCCGGCGATCGGTTCTCGGCCTTCCGCGGCTCCCGGCGGCGTTCGGCGGAAGAACCGGAAGAGGACGTCGCGGCTGGCAATGAGATCCTCCCAGCGCCGGACTTCGACCGTCAGGGGGAAAGTCCAGCCGTTGCGGGCGTAGGCGTCGAGAAAGGCCGTGAGGTCGCCGTCGTGTTCGGAGAGCGGGCCGTGGTCGTCCCTGTCGCCGCCGTTCGAGTGGAGATGGGCCTGAAAGATGGTCTCCGGCCCCAGCGCGCGGGCGGCCGTGAGAGGGGAGATCCGACACGAGCGAAGGTGGCCCAGGTCCAGCGTGAAACCTGTCCGTCCGCCGAGCGCCCGGCGGATGTCGAGCAGTTCGGGGACCGTGACGCCGTACTTCACGTATTCCAGCGTGAACTGGCCGAGGTTCTCCACGGCGGCTTGAGGCGCGGACGAGGGCGCGCTGTCGAGAATCCCGGCAATGCCCTGGATCGAGCGCTTTCGGCAGATGTCCCATGTCTTCGGGAGCCAGGCCTCGCGGGAGATCTTCCCCGCGTGAAATGTGACCGTCCGCGCCTCGATGCGCGCCGCGAACGAGCGCGCGTCCGCGTACGCGCGCTTCGCCTCCTCGAAGAGTTCGTCGTCCAGGTCGCCGATGTTGACGGAGAGGTAGGGCGCGTGCACGGTGAACGCGATCCCCTCCTTCCGGGCGAGGGCGCGAAGCGCTTCCTCCTCCGGGCCGGACGTCCGCCGCGGGACGGGCTCGATCTTCAGCTCGACGAGCCGGAAGCCGGCGCCGGCGGCCGCGCGCGCGAAGTCGAGGAACGAGCCGTCGTACTCCGTGAAGCGGGACGCGCCGATGACGGGGACGTCGGGCCGGATCATCGTCCCGCCGCGGGGATCAGGGACTCGGGCCGGCTTGTTCCGCCGCCCGATCTCTCCGCCTCGATCCGCTCCACGGCTCCGAGAAGGAGCGGGAGATCCGCCGGCCGGCGCGCCTCGGCGTACCAGCGGAGAATCCGCTCGGTCCCCGCCTTCCGGACGAGGAGCCACGAGCCGTCGGAGAGGTGGAACTTGAGGCCGTCCTGACGGCCGATGCGCTCCACCCGCCGGCCCGCGATCTCGGCCGGCGGATCCTCCTCGAGGCGGGCGAGCAGGGCCGAGTCCATCGGCCGGTCGAGACGGGCGAACGGCCGGGACGGGAAGCGCCTCTCGAAGTCCGCGGCCAGCTCGTGCAGAGGGGTCCCGCGCCGGGCGACCAGATCGGCCGTCAGGAGACAGGCGAGCAGTCCATCCTTCGTGGGGATGTGAGGCGCCCAGGCGAATCCCCCGGACTCCTCGCACGCGATGACCGCGCCGCTCTCCGTCATCGCCGCTCCCAGGTGCTTGAAGCCGACGGCCGTTTCGACGACCGGCGTCCGGTGCGCGCGCGCCACGTCGTCGATGAGGTGAGTCGTGCAGACGGAACGGGCCACGGGTCCGCGCGGTCCGCGAAGGAGAAGGTCCTCGATGAGCAGGGGCATGAGACGGTGCGGGGGAACGAAGGCGCCCGTCGCGTCGACGACGCCGAACCGGTCGCCGTCGCCGTCCAACGCGAGTCCCAGGTCCGCGCCCGCTTCAACGACGGTGCGGGCAAGTCCACGAAGCGTTTCCGGCCTGGGGTCCGGCGGACCTCCCCCGAAAGCGGGATCGAGCGCGGTTCGAACGGCCTCGACGCGCCCCCATCCATCGAAGACCGCGGGAAGAACCTTCCGCGCGGCGCCGTGCATCGGGTCGACGACCAGGGACAGGCTTCGGGGAGGCGGAGGGACGAGCGTTCGAAGCGCCTCCGCGTAGGCGGAGGCGACGTCGACCTCCCGGGCAGGCGGATGGGGATGGCGGGTTCGCGGAAGGGTCTCGTCGACAAGCCCGAGGATTTCCGAGGCGGCTTCGTCAGGGCAGAGACGGCCGTCGGGCATGAGGATCTTGAGACCGTTGTCCGAAGGGGGATTGTGACTCGCCGTCACGACGAGGCCCAGGTCCGCCCGGAGCGGCAGGCGGCTCACGCCCCATGCCACGCCGGGCGTGGGTGTCTCGCCGATTCCTCCCGTGACCGACACGCCTTCGTGAGACAGGAGAGACCGCGTGAGCGTTTTCTCGAGCCACTCCGAATGGAAGCGCGTGTCGCGCCCGACGAGAATGTGAATCGACCCGCCGGGGGCGTTCTCCTGGCCTGTCCGTTTCCAGAGCCAGCGGGCGACGGCCCGCGCCAGCGCTTCCATCCGGGCGGGAGTCACTTCCTGCCCGACTGGACCGCGCCAGCCGGATGTCCCGAAGACGATCGGTCTCACGTTTCGCGGCTACGGGGCCCCGCACTCGCGGGGCGGTGTCGGAGGGGCCGGCGGATGGGCTCGCCAGGCCACGTCATTGATCCGGAACCAGCCGCGGCGACGGAGGATCGGGAGGTCGGGACAAGCCGTGTAGAAGAGGCTGCAGCCGTCGCAGCAGGCTTCCCAGCACGAGCGGTTGTGGCGGGCCCGGCGTTTCTCGCACCGGGCGAACGACTTGCACATGGGACAGCAGATCGTCATCTTGCGTCTCCCGAGAACAGAGGCAGTTGGACGTGGGTGGGAACGATCTCCGGAGGGGCCCCCATGCCCATCCACGCGCGGAGGATCCGGGCAAGCCGGGGGAAGTCGGCCCCGCCGGTGATCCGGAGACCCGGAATCCGGGAGAGACAGGCGTCCGCCCGGCCGAACATCTCTTCCAGGCCGATCTCGCCGCCCGGCCCGTCGTACGGGTCGAGCGCCCGGAGGATGTCGCCGGACCAGGGCCGGAGGACGTCGAACGCGGCCCAAGAAGCGGTGAGCGGCGCCTCGCCGAACCGCCACTCCAGAAAGACCCAGCCGGCAAGGCGCGTGGGGATCCTGAGGCGATTCGGCCCGTAAAGCGCCTCGATCGCCGCATCCTCTTTTTCCTCCAGGCGGACCAGCTCGTCCATGGGGAGGGCGGCGAGCCGCCTGCGTTCTTCGGGCGCAAGGCGCGCGAGGAGCCGTGGATGCGTGAGCCGCGTCCCCGGGTTGATCCGCGGGTGCTTGGGAACCCCCAGGACGGCGCTCTCCGGAGGCGGGCCGACCAGGAGACGGTCGTTCGTCACGTAGTCCGCCCCTTCCTCCATGCACCAGAGCGCGGCCGTGGACTTGCCCGCTCCCGGAGCGCCCATGATGGCCACGGCCCGCCCCTCCCAGGCGACGGCGGCCGCGTGCAGGATCAGGAGACCGCGGCCGTGGCACGCCCGCATGTAGGCGGCGTTGACGACGTTCACGGCGGCGTGGAGCCCGTCCGCCACGCGGCCCAGGATGGCCCACTCCTTCTCTCCCGCGAAAACCATCAACCGGGAAGATACCTTCTCGATGATTCTCCCCCCCGGGACGTCGTGGATCACCTCCTTGATCCTTCCGAGTCCCCCGCGCGCCCGGCGAAGACGGGCCGGCCGCTCCACGATCTTGTCCGCTTTTCCTTCGAGGATGGAGATCCGGAAACCGGCGCGGTCGTCGGTTCCGGGGCCGTCCTGAAAGGGCGCGTAGTAGGCCGCAAGCTCCCGCTGGACGTCTTCGCTGTTCGTCCAGAGGTCGAGCGGAACGCCGCCCACGCGGAACGGAACGCGGAGGAGAGGAGGGCAGCGTTCCCGAATCCGGGCGATGATCGCGTCGATGTCGGTCTTCATCCCAGCCGCCCTCCGGACGGCGCGGACTCAGCCGGAGAGGCATGCGGGCGGGATTCCCGTCCCGTCTCTCTGCGGCTCCGGGTGAATCGCTCCAAGGCCCAACGGACGGTGAGCCTGGCGGCGTCGACTCCCGTGGCTTCGAAAAGACCGCGGAACCCGCCGAGGGCGCTGGCTTCGTAGACCATCGGCCCTTTCTCGGTCTCCACGACGTCCACGGTCGTGAAATCGAGGCCGAAGACGCGGCTGACCTTCAACGCGATCTGCTCGATCTCGGGCGTCACGTTCGCGGGAGCGTACCGGCCGCCCGCGGCCGTGGTTGTCCGCCATTCGCCGGGAGGGGCGACGCGGGCGTAGGCCCCCGCGACGACGCCGCCGATGACGACCACGCCGATGTCGCGCCGCTCCGCCCCGCGCTCGCGCGGCTGGACGAAAGCCTGGAGATAAGCGGGACCGCGCCCCAGGGCCGCCCCATTGGCGGCCATGTTCCGCGCCTCGGCGGGGTTCTGGAGGAGGAGCATACCGTGTCCCTTGGACGTGTGCCGCGGTTTGACCACAGCCCTGCCGTGCCGGGCGACGAAGGCGGCCGCCTCATCGGGCGATTCAGTGAGGATCGTCTCCGGGAGCGGGACCCCGGCCTCCCCAAGGTCCAGCGTCATCCGGAATCGGTCCAGGACCCGCTCGATGAGGGCGGGCGGGCTCACGATCGGGACGCCCGCCCGCTCCCAGGCCATGAGCGGCAGGAGCCGCACGGCCGCCTGTTCGTCCGTGGAGGGGCCCAGCTTCTTCACGATGACGCCCATGACGGCGGGAAGGGGGCGGCCCTTCCACGCGACCCCGCCGCCGGACAGGGAGAAGCTGAGTTCCGTCGCCGAGACGACGATCGGCGCGATCTCCTCGGCGCGGAGGGCGGAGGCCAACCGCTCCGTGGACCAGGCGCCCGGGTTTCCGACGACGGCAACTTGCATCAGGCGCTCCCGACCGATTGTTGCGCGGAGACATCGGGGACCCGCGCATTATCCGGCTGTCCGTCGAGGAGGTCTTCGAGGAGCGAGAGCCCCTTGAGGAACCAGCGGCGGGCCAAGCGGTCGTCGAGGACGAGGCGGGCCGAGGTGATGAAGGAGCGTCCCAGGGCGAGCTTCCACCGGAACGGCGCCGCCGCGTCGCCGCGGAGACGGGCCTGATCCTCGGCAAAGCGGTGCACGGCGGAGACGTAGGATGAGGCGTCCGGGTCGTCCTGAAAAGCGGGGTGGCGAATGAACGACATGGCGAGAACGGAGAGGTCCTGGAGGTAGTCGCCTGGTCCGGCCCGATGGATGTCGATCAGGCGGAAGGAGGGGCCCGGGTCTTCCACCAGGACGTTGTCGACGTTCAAATCGCCGTGGATCCAGACGGAGAACGGGGGCGCCCACTTTTCTTCCAGGACGGAGAGGGCGTCAAGGATCCCGTCCAGGGAGGGGATGGTGCGGCCGTCCAGCCGGACGGGCCGATCCCGGAGGGGCTTGATCTCCGGGTGGGCGGCCCAGAGCTCGGGGAGGCGGTCCCGAACATGAGCGGCGAAAGAAGAGACCGGGGGCCGGGGCGTGAGCGTCCGGTTCCAGAGACCTTCAAGCGTTCGGAAGAGACGCGCGGCGATCTCGATCTTTCCTTCGAGAGAGCCAGTGCGCCGCAGCCGGTCGACGAGCGTCTCGCCGACGAAGGCATCGAGGAAGGCGCCCCGGCCATCCTCCACGCGATGCGCCCGGATCGGCACGAGGAGGTCCGGGGCGATTTCCGTCCAGGCCGCGTGCTTCGATATCTCCTCGGAGATTTTCCGGGCGTTCCCCTCCTTGAAGATGAGCGTCTCCCCGGAGGCCAGCGACACGCGTCCGAGCCGCGCGCCGCTGATCCCTTCCCAGACGCTCTCGAAGGAGAAAGCCGCGTTCGGATCTCCCGCCGATTCGAGCAGGCCGGTCAGTTGCACGTACTGGTCGAGTTTCAGGCGCTCCCCGGTGGCCGCCGTGACGACGCTCTCCGCCATGTTGAGAGCGGCGTCGCCGATCCGCTCCAGATACTTGAGGACGGCGAGCCCCGTGACGACAGAGGGAGCGAGGGCCGGTTCCGCCTGCACGAGCCCGATTCCCGCCTGGATGGCCGAACCGTAGCAGTCGTCAAGGGCCGATTCGAGCCGGGAGACACGACTGGCCCTTTCAAGATCGAGGTCGAGGAAGGCGCGGATGGCCTCCTCCATGATCTTTTCCGCCAAGCCGCCTCCCCCCTGCGCGTCCAGAGCCGTCAGGACCTTCCGCCAGACGTCTGGATCGGAGGGACGGTGGGCCGCCTGCCGGGCGATGTTCTCGGCGTAGTCGCCGATCTTCTCGAGATTTCCCGCGATCCGCAGGAGGCCCCGAAGCCAGCGGCGGTCGGACTCGCCCAAGGAGGGCTCGGTGATCGCCGCGTGGACCCGGCTCTCCACGAGAGCCCGGAGATTATCGAGGGCATCATCCCGCTCGACGACCTTCCGGGCCCTCGCGTCGTTTCCGTCGAGGACCGCCCCCATCGCCTCGGTGAGCTGGAAGCGAACGGCCTTCACCATCTTCGCGATCTCGGGTTCGAGGGGGCGGGGGGAACGCATCGGAACGGCCGGCCCGCGTCAGACGGTCTTGACGGTTTTGGCGGCGGCCGGCGTGGAGACGACCAGCTCGCCAATCCCGGCGCCCACGCCCTTCTTCCAGGAGATTTCGAGCTCGAGCTTCGATTTGTCGTCCTTCCGCTTCGCGAGAATCTCGACGTCGATGTCTCCGGCGGGGACGAGCTCGATCTGCTGGTCGCCGGCGGCGATGTTGATCCGTCCTTCCCTCAGGCCCTTGGCGATGGCTTCCAGGTAGCCCGCCGCGTCCTTCGTGTCGGTGATCGCCGCGAATTCGAATTCCTGCTTTTCTTTGCCCATGAGACGTCCTCCTCGGTTGTGGGGCGTGCCCCGGTTGTGGTCATGCATTCTCCCCGGCCCGGATCCTGAGCGGGAGCGGCTGAGACGTGCGCCAAGAGAGATCGATGCGAAGGCGCGCGCGCCATGCCCCGTTCGCGATCCGGACCCTGAAGAAAATGGCTCTGTGGAACTGGACGGCCGAGACTTCGTCGTCGAACCGGATCCGCCCCCGCCCCGTCCTGAGGACTTGGGCCATGCGCTCAAGCTCCTCGGCGGCGCCGGAGGTCGTCACGACATCCCAGGTCGACCGGAGGGGGGGGTGGGTCCCGGCGGCCGGCGGGCCGACCATCAGCCCGGCCATCCTAAAGAGCGGCGCCATTCGAATCCTCAAGAGACAGTAAACTCTCGTCCCCGGCCGGGAGGTCCCGGAACTTGTATCCGGTTCCGCGGACCGTGACGATGTGCCGGGGGTTCCGGGGGGAGTCGTGGAGCTTGGCCCTGAGGGCGTGGATGTGCACGTCCAGGTTGTGCTCCTGAATCTCGGCTTCGACGCCCCAAAGACGGGTGATCAATTCGTCGCGGCTGAAGACGCGGCCGGGGGACTCCGCGAGGCAGGCCAGGAGCGAGAACTCGATCAGCGTTAGGAGAACCGGGCGTCCCCCGACGGTGACTTCATGCCGGTCGCGGTCGATCAGGATGTTCCCGGCCGCGATCCGGGATTGGGGAGCCGACCGCCCCGCGCGGCGCAGAACGGCCCGGACCCGGGCGACGAGCTCCCGGCGCGAGAAGGGCTTGACGATGTAGTCGTCTCCTCCGGCGGCGAGGCCCCGCACGCGCGACGTCACATCCGCGAGCGCCGTGAGGAACACGATCGGCACCTCGCGCGTCCGGGACTCGAGCCGCACCTTCCGGCAAACCTCCCAGCCGTCAAGGTGCGGGAGCTTGAGGTCGAGGAGAATGAGCGAAGGAACCTTCTCTCGCAGGATCTCCATCGCATGGAGCCCGTCCTCCGCCCAGGCGGTCTCGTACCCTTCCTGGCGCAGGTCCTGGCAGACGAGCGACCGGATGTCGCTTTCGTCTTCGACGACGAGGATGAGCGGTGGGGTCCTGGCCTCCATCACGATGGCTGGACGATAGCGGACCGCCTTGTTGGGCGGCTCAACGCCAGGTAAAAACCCTGTAAATTGAGGGGACTCGCTGTGGGGGCGGGAAGGGGGGGCCGGGAGAGGGAGGATCTCCCCGCTTACGACGCGGCCGGCGTCTGGATGCTCAGATGCTGGCTCAAGAGGCGCAGGCGGTCTCCGTCGGGGAGAACCGCGTCGAGACGCGGAGCCCAGCGGCCTTCCGCCTCCTCGCGCTGGCGCCGAAGCCAGTCCATGAGGTCGGCGATGCCCATCGCGGGACCGTCGCGCATCTCGGAGACGACCGGCTCCGTTTCGGCGCCCCGGGGATCCTTGAGGTCGCCCGGGAACCGGGGCATGAACTCCGCGTTGTTCAGCATGAAGATCTTCCATTCTCCCTGCGCCGTCTGGCCCACGATGCTGACCGAGGAATTTCGGATCTTGGTCGTTTCCATGAAAAGGTGCCACTCCTCGGGATGGGGGATCCGCCCGGCCTTCCGGTGAAGCAAAAGGAAGAGGATGAACTTGATGATCCCCCCGTGGGCCACGAGGACCTCCACGGGGGTTCGTCCCTCCGCGAATCCTTCCGGGACGGCGTGGATAGCCTCGATGAGGGGCGTCGTCCGGCGGATGACGTCCTCGAACGTCTCGGAGGTTGAGCTGAAGGCGTGGGCGCGGCTGAACCGCTTCTGCGTGAACTCCGCGAGCTTTTCCGCGTCCAGGGCCTCCTTGTCCTGTCCCCAGTTCTCCGGCCCGTACTTGTCGATCTCCAGCGCCCCGTCCTCGAGACGGATGGGGGCGAAGGTCCCGATCATGTCCTTGACGATCGAGAGGGTCTCCTGGGCGCGCTGGATGTAGCTTCCCCAGAAGGTGTGGACGCGGAGCTGGCTGAGGTGGAGAAGGCGCTTGACGTACTCGCCCGCGAACATCGCCTGGAGGATCCCCACGTCCGAGAGGAACGCGATCTCCGAGTGCCCCTGGATCCGGGAGATCGCGGCCTTCTTCACGATCGACTGGCCGTGGCGGACGGCGATGAGGACCTTCCGGAGGCCGGTGAGCACGGGGAGCTTCGCCTCCTGCATCAGGGCCGCCAGCTCGGGCGTCATATGGGCGAAGGAGCTGTTCAGCAGGCGGTAGAAGTTCCCCGTAATGTTGTACGTCTCGTTCAGGTACGGACCCAGCATCTCGGCCAGATCGAAGAAGGGACGATCGGGCCTCGTCACCATCCTGAGCTGGGAGAGCTGGATCCGCCGGGAAATGGGGTCCAGCTCCTTCCACTGGCCGAGGGAGAAGAGGAGCTTCGAGACGTCGACCCCCTTGAAACCGAGAAACTCCATCGGATCCCCCGAGTTCCCGCCGGTCGGCTCCCTTCCGGCGGAGCGATCCCGGATCAGTCCGGCGAGACGCCGAGGGGCGGCCGCCGCGCTTCGCCCGGCATTGGGCGGACCGGGTTCCTCCTCCGGGCCCTCCTGGAGCCGGTCCTCCAACAGTCCCGTGTGCCGCAGGGCCGTGGTCGTGATCAGCCTGAGCCGTGAGAGTCGACGGGCCATTCTACCTCCATGCATGGGTCGGGACAAGAAGCGCCGGGAGCCCCGCTCCCCCGCTCCGGCGCCGAGTGCCGCGATTTCTAGCAGGAGATTGTTAAATCCGTCTCAAGAGGAAGTCGATTTGCGAAGAGCCCGCCGCCGGCGGATCAGAACCAATGGAGGTCTAGACTCTTCGCCTTCGGCGGGATATGATTGATGCCGGTCGATGGGGAGGGCCCGTGGGAGGAATGGACTACACGTTGACCGAACACGCGAAAAAGGTGCTGGCAGAACGGAAATCCCGCTCGAATGGCTCGAGCGCTCCCTGAACGAGCCGCTCCTGCGTCAACCCGACCCGGACGACCCTTCTCTAGAGCGCCGCTTTCGCCCCATCCCCGAATTCGAAGGACGGGTGCTCCGCGTTGTGGTCAACCTTTCGGTTGAACCGGCTCGCGTCGTAAGTGTATTCTTTGACAGGAGCATGAGAGGCAAGCTATGAGACTGCACGTTGACCAGGAAGCCGATGCGCTTTATCTGCGTTTGGATGAATCCAAGATCATCGACTCTGAGGAGGTCTCTCCGGGCGTGGTGTTGGACTACAACGCGGACAATCAAGTCGTTGGTGTTGAAATCCTGCACCTGTCCAGGCGAGTCCCCAAGACAGATCTGGGCAAGCTTGTTTTCGAGACTGAACCTGCCGTGACGCGCACCAGTTAGGCCTTGGGCACTATTGCTGGCGCAAGCGTCCGGCATCCCGCTCAGTCTTCCGTATCGTTCCACTACGCCCGATCTCTCCTTGTGAAGCACAGAAGGCTTCGGATGGCCTCCCCGTCCATCTTCGCGAACCGAACCAAGACGATCCGGGGAACCCCCGCAAGAGCCTGAGCAGCGTTGTTATTGCGGATCAGCGCCAGGCGGCGCCCATGGCGAGGAGGGCGGCCATTCGATCGTTCGTCTCGCGGAGACGGGCGGAGAGGGTGGGATCGCGGGGCTGTCCCGCGGCTTCTATGAGGGCATGGATCTTTGCCATCGGGTTGGGATTAAGGGGGGGCGGAAGAAAGGGGTCCATCCCGAATGCGGGGATGGACCCCGGAAGCTCCGCTTGATGGCGGCCACTCTTCTTCTGAAGATGGATCTGTGGACTATTTCTCCCCTTCCGTTGGTTGTGGCGCCTGAGGAGGCTGGGGTTGTTCCGCTTCCCCTGACGGCTGGGCCGGCTGCTCGACTTCTCCGGCTGGCTGGTCGGTTTTCGGCTCCTTCTCTTCCGACTGTTGCGCGAAGACGGCCGGGTTGCCGAACGCGAGAATCGCAAGCAGGGCCAATGTCCAGAGCAATGGTCTCTTCATCGGTTTTTCCTCCTTTTTGTTGGCGCTTTCGTACGAGGTCCTTTCAAGTAACCTCCGGCGGCACGTTTCTTCCTACCATACTGCATGCCAATCTAAAAAGGGAGGGCGGGAAAATGGATTCTTCCTTTGATTCCAATGTATTGGCCGCAGGGAGATTCCCTCGACGCGGAGATGGATTGATTCCGCTCCTCGAAAAATTGTAGAGTCCTGCAAAATGGGTATCATCAATTTCCGGTTCTGGCCGTTTGCCGGATTGGGCCGCTTGCAGGCCAAGCTGGTTTTCGTCTTGTTGGCCGTCGTGGTCTTTCCAATGCTCGGGGCGGGATTCGTGGCCTCACGGTGGGTTTCAGCCAGCTTCGAGCGAAGGATTCAATCGTGGATTGAGGAGGGGGCCCGGGCGAACCGCCTGCTCTTGCAGGCGCAACGCAATGACGCCTTGACCCTGGGGCGGGCGCTCGCGGAGGATCCCGAGTTCGTTGCGGAGCTTCGGAAAGGGCATCATCCAGGGATCGGACAGCCGCTGGGTCAGATCGCCAAGGATCTTGGGATCACGTTCTTTCAGGTCTTTGACTCGAGACAGCGTCTCATCTATTCCAATCCGCCCGTGACGCACGTGGTCTCCTGGCGGCCGGACGAATCGAAGACGCTTCTCAGGGCCGTGACGGGAGGGCGCGAGGTGCTCGCTTCCGTCGGCATCACGCCGATTCCGGTCGAAGGGGCTCCCGAATTCTATCTGGTGCTCGGAACGCTTCTCGATCGGAGCTTCCTCAAGGAGATGGGCAAGCTGACGGGGCTCCAAGTCCGGCTCTACCAGCAGAAGAACCGCGAATTCTTCGATACGCTTGCGACGCCGGGAGAGTCTCCACCCTTGCACCTCTCGGGAGACGGGATCGAAGCGCTTCTTTCGGAGAAGACTTCCTTCTACGATCCCGAGGCGGAACGGGGGAGGTATCGGGGCGTTTATACGCCCATCCTCGATTCCAGCGATCAGGTCGTCGCGATTTTCTTCTCCGGGTTCCGGCGCGCCGGCGCTCAGGAGGTCTTGACCAATCGCGCTGCGCTGTTCGCCTTGATTTCTGCCATGGGGCTGTTCATCGGAGGAGGGGCGGGGCTGCTCCTGAGCCGTTTTACAGTCCGCCCGGTGGAACAGTTGAGCCGGGGGATCGCGCGATTGGCCGGTCAGGACTTTACGGCCCTGGTCCCTGAGACGTCTAACGATGAGCTCGGAGACCTGGCCAAGGCTTTCAACGCAATGGCACAGCGCCTTCGCGAGGCCCGTGACAACGAGCGGCGGGAGTTTCAGAGGAACAAGCTGACCGCGATGGGGGAGCTCTCTGCTTCGCTGGCCCACGAGATCCGCAATCCGGTCGGCGTCATCAAGACGGCGTCGGCCCTCCTCGCCAAGCGCGAACTGTCTGCGGATCAGCGGGAGAATCTGATTCGCATGATCGAGCAGGAGAGCGAACGGATCAACAACTTGGTGGAGGATTTCTTGAAGTTCTCCCGCCCCCGGATGCCCTCCTTTGAAACCATGGATCCGACCGCCCCGCTGGAGCAAGCTCTGGCCGTGGTCATGGCCGGGCACATGGGAATCCACGTCGTAAGGCGGTACGGACACGAGGCGGCGCGCGTTCGAGCCGATCGGGAATTGCTCCGGCAGATCTGGTTGAACCTCCTGACGAACGCGCTGGAAGCAATGGGGCCGAACAGCGGGCATATCGTGCTTGAAAGCGAACACCGGGACGGCCATGTGCGCCTGTCGCTTGAGGACAGCGGGGGCGGGATCGCTCCGGACGTCCTGCCCCGCGTTTTCGAGCCTTTCTTTACCACGAAGCCCGAGGGAACGGGACTGGGCCTCTACATCGCCCACGCCTTGGCGGAGGCCAATGGGGGTACGCTGGAAGCGCGTTCAGGACAGGGATCGGGCGCCGTTTTCGTCTTGAGCTTCCCCGTCGTGGAGGAGCCAACGCCGTGAGCCGGAAGATCCTGGTCGTGGACGACGAACCTAACATGGTCGAGGTGGTCCGCATGATCCTGGAAGGTATGGGACATGAGGTGCTCCGCGCCTACAGCGCCGAGCAGGGAATTCAGTTCGCGGGTGATCCGGATCTGGACGTGATCCTGACCGATCTTCGGATGCCGGGCATGAGCGGAGAGGCGTTCATCGCGCACTGCCGGTCGGAGCGACCCAACATCCCCGTCATAATTATGACCGCCCACGGAACCATCAAATCCGCCGTGGAGTGCATCAAGGCGGGCGCGGCGGACTACCTGACCAAGCCCTTTGAGCCGGAAGAGATCGAGATCGTCGTCCACAATGCGCTCAAGCTTCGCGACATCCTGAACGAAAACCGTGCGCTCAAGGCAACCGTCCAGGCGCAGAGTGCAAAGCACACGTTGATCGGCGTGAGCGCGCCGTTTCGGCAGATGCTGGAGGAAATCCGGCGCGTGGCGCGGCACAAGTCAACCGTCTTGATCGCCGGCGAGAGCGGGACCGGCAAAGAGCTGGCGGCGCGGACGATCCACGTGTGGAGCCCGCGCAAGGACGGCCCGTGGGTGGCGATCAACTGCGCGGCTATTCCAAGAGACCTCCTCGAAAGCGAGCTGTTCGGCCATGCGAAGGGCGCATTCACGGGGGCGACGCAGAGCCGGCCCGGACGCCTGGAGCAGGCTGAGGGCGGGACCCTCTTCCTGGACGAGATCGGCGAGATGGACCCTTCCCTCCAGGCGAAGCTCCTGCGCGTCATCGAAGGACACGACTTTTCTCCCTTGGGGAGCAACCAGACTCGGAAGACGGACATCCGGTTGATCGCCGCGACGAATCGCGATCTGGAGGACTCGGTCCGCCGGGGAGCGTTCCGCGAGGACCTTTATTACCGTCTCAACGTCTATCGGTTGACAATTCCTCCCCTTCGGGAGCGCCCCGAGGATATCCCGGTTCTGGCCACGTCTTTTCTGCAAGAGCTTACTGTCGAGATGGACAGCCGCGTGAGCGGGTTTGGCGCGGGGGCGATGGATGTGCTGACCCGGCATGCGTGGCCCGGGAACGTCCGGGAGCTTCGCAATACGGTGGAGCGGGCCTTGCTCTCATGTGCCGGCTCGGAGATCAGCGTTTCGGATCTGCCGGCCGAGGTCATTTCTGGACGCCCGCGGCCGGCGCCGCCGCTTCCCATGGAGCCGGTTCCAGATTCGGGGATCAATCTCGATCGGTGGATCGAGGAAACGGAGCGCCGGGCCATCCTAACGGCGCTGAAGGAGGCTTCCGGGGTTCAGGCCAGGGCCGCCAAACGGCTCGGGATCAATCAGCGGAGCCTTTGGTACCGTGTTAAGCGGCTGGGAATCAAGATCGACCGAAAGGCTTCTTGAATTCGTCCGCGGGTGAGGCGAGGGATCGTCTTCCCACGCAACCAAGTTACCAGGCGACGCCCATGGCGAGGAGGGCGGCCATCTTGTCGTTCGTCTCGCGGAGGCGGGCGGAGAGTGTGCGCGTGAGCGTCCAGAGGATCTTGCGGGCAATCTCCTTGTCGAAGAAGAGGAGTTCGTCAAGGGCCGACTTGGAGATGGTCAGGAGCGCCACGTCCGTGTTGGCGATGGCGTGCGCCGAGCGGGGGAAGTCGTCGATCAGGGCCATCTCCCCGAAGTAGTCGCCCGCCTTGAGGACGGCAAGGGCCTCCTCTCCCCCGTTCTGGACCATCTTAGAGATCCGGACCTCCCCGCTTGCGATGATCCAGCATTTGTCGCCGAACGCTCCCTCTTCGAAGAGAACCGTTCCGCCGGCCGCCCAGGTCGAAGCGCAGATCCCCCGGACCTTGGCGTACTCTTCGTCCGCGAGTCCGCGGAACAGGGCGACCTCGCGGAGGCAGGAGGCGTCCTCGTGGATCACGAGCCTGGGGTGTTCGGTGGTCTTGAGCATGACAGCGGCTCCGGCTTCGACAAGGCGCACGCGGTTCTTATCGGCCGGGAAGCGAGCCGACTTTAGCGGGGGGCGCCGTCCCCCCTCCCGACTCCCCGGCCCTGCCGGAACGCATCCCCCTTGAAAACCCCGGCCGGGGATGATTATGATTAGACGCAGAACCGGGCGGGGCCTTGCGGGCCTTTCTTAAGCGTTGGAAAGGAGGTGGAGCGGGAGCAAACGCGGGTCCAGTGCCCCTGTCCAGGCGGATCGGAGGAGAAGCCATGCGCATCCAGGTGAATGAATACAAAGAGAAATATCTGCGGGAGGTCGAAGCCCGCATCGTCGCCAAGAAAGACAAGGTCCCTCATTTCACGATGAACGCCCTGAACGAGGCGATGCTCACGGAGATGAACCGGGCCGACGAGGAGACCTGGGAGGTCGAGGTTCCCGGCAACCGGGAGCAGGCCCTCCGGGAGGCGGAAGCGCGGATGATCGAGACGATGAAGAAGAACGTCGACCTGGGCGTCGGCGCGGCGTGGTGAGGCGACTTCGCAGGGCTTGAGGCCGGCCGGTCCGCTTCCTCCATCTTCTTTTTTCGCTTCCGCATTCCAGATCGCCGGCCGGCCTACGTCCCGCCCCCGCGCGAGGGGGGGGGCCATCCCCCCCTTCACCGAGAGAAGCCTGCCCGTCCGTCCCGGCACAGCGCCGCAAGGAGTGGGACATCCCTCCGACCCGCGGAACCTGCCTCCGGAAAAGTTCCGCGAGGTGCGCGACTTGATCCGGGCCAAGGTCGAGGACCTTCTCGCAAGACTCTCCAAGGACGGCTGAGATCCCTACCCCCAGGCCTTTTTACTCTTGTCCGCCTCCATCAGTTGTTAGGCAGGCTCCCGTGTTCATCGCCTCGCCTCCTCCTGAGCAGCAGGATGAGGAACGGAGGAAGCAGGATTGCGCCAGCCACAAAGGCGGCCAATTCGTTGATAAGCCTATGCCTGGCAAGCCCCAGACATGACTGCGCGGGATCTGCGACGAGATAGGTGACCGTCACACTCTGACCTACAGCCGCACCGCATTCTGAACCGCCACCAGAGTAATTCCTGCCTGCGACCGAAAATCCATACTCGGCCAGACAGTGGTTCCTCGGTTCGGTCCGAACGACAACGCCTTCCGCGACGGCACCGTACCGCACGAGTTGAAGGCAGCCAAACCACCCGTGGTTATCCAATGTCAGTCCCGTGACGACCGCAAGAAAGAAAACTGGCGCATCCGGGTTTTGTGTGGGTGTGGCCCATATCTTGGGGGAAGCGTTGCCC
>CAKKSE010000087.1:0-4307 GCA_919903025.1 Nitrospiria bacterium
CCGCCTTGTCTAAATGTAATGATACTTTCGCCCTCCCCAAGGTGTCAAGTGCGGGGAGGTCGGGCGCGTTGACTTCGGAAGGTGAGTAGGCTAACTTCTTGCATTGTTTCGACGATCTTTTCCCCGACTCTTCGGGAACGGCCCCCCAGGCAGGGTGCAGCGTTGGTGACCCGGAAACCCCCACTCGTGAGCGTCCGGATGCGGGCTTCCCAGGGAGAGAAGCACGTCTCGGGGGGGGAGACCCTGGTTCCGCGCCGGGATGCCAGGAGAACGGTGAGGGCGCTGCTTTCACGACCCGTCGCAAATGGGACCGAAAGCGACAAAATTGTCTTAACGTGCGAGCGAATCGACGGAACGAGCGTTCAAGAGATTGCGGCGCTTCCCGTGAGATCCCTTGAATTCGGTGGGGCGGGACCGGCTCGAGACGAAATGCGATCGCTTTTGATCCTGTCCGGGGTTTCTCCCGAAGCGGCGGCCAAAGGGCTTCGCCACATCGATTGCCGTCCGATTGCTGGAGCCGCGATTCTCGATGCCGTAACGGGCGATCGCCTGGATTCCAAACCGGCAAAGGGCGTCCGGGTCACACGGGTCGGCTGGGCCCCTCGGGCGCGGGCCGAGCAAGTCCGAGCCCTCGCGAAATGCGGAGTCCGCCATCATCGGGCCATCGAGGCCATCGCTCTGGCGTCGAAAGTCTCCAGATCGGGCGCCGTGGCGGAGGTCTGCCGCTCGGACGATCCGGCGTATCTCGCCGGATACGTCGCGTCGAAAAAGATCGGATACGTCCGCTTGACGCCCGTGAAGGAGAAAGGGGATGCCCGCGGGGGGCGAGTGGTCTTCGTGAAGAGACGAGAGGCCCGCGCGGTGATCTCGTTTCTGGCCGAGCGGCCCGTTGTCGTCGATCGGCCGGGAAGCGTCGGCGCATGATGACGCCGTCGTTGGACGAGATCCTTGAGGCGCGGCTGGGCGATCTGGAGCGGGCGGGACTCCTGCGCGCGCCGGTTGTCCTTGACGGACCGACGGGGCCGAGGGTGAGGATCGGCGAACGGGAGTTCCTCCTGTTCGCGTCGAACGACTACCTGGGTCTGGCCGCCCATCCGGCGCTGGCTGCGGCGGGGATCAAGGCGATCGAGGCGTACGGAGCGGGCAGCGGCGCGTCGCGCCTGGTCTCCGGGTCGCTTCGGATTCACGCCGAAGCCGAGGAGGCGGCCGCCTCGTTCGAGAGGCGCGAGGCGGCGATCCTGTTTCCGTCCGGCTATCAGGCGAACATTGGCGTCCTGGCGGCGCTGGCCGTGGAGGGGGACGTTATCTTCTCGGACGCCTTGAACCACGCCAGCATCGTCGACGGCTGCCGCCTCTCGCGCGCGAAAAGGGCGGTCTACCATCACTGCGACCTGAATCACCTGGAGACTCTCCTCAAGCGTGAGGCCGGGAAGAATCGGTGGATCGTGACGGAGACGGTCTTCAGCATGGACGGCGACGCCGCCCCCCTTGGGGGGATCGTGGAGCTGGCGAACCGGCACGGGGCTTTCGTAATCGTCGACGAGGCCCATGCCACGGGTGTTCTGGGACCGACGGGCCGGGGAGGGGTGGAAGAGAGCGGGACGACCGACTCCGTGGACGTTCAGGTGGCGACGCTCGGGAAGGCGCTCGGGTGCGCGGGGGCGTATGTGACGGGCGGCCGCCGGCTGATCGAGTTCCTCAGGAACCGGGCCCGATCTTTCATTTTTTCGACGTCCGTTCCGCCCGTCGCGGCGGGAATGGCGATCGAGGCGTTCTCCCTCGTCGACCGGGAGCCGGAGCGAAGGGACCGCCTTGGGGAAAACCGGCGGAGGATGGCGGAGGGCCTGAAGAGACTGAAGAGCCTGGGAGCCGGAGCTTTCGCGGGACGCTCGGCGATTTTCCCGCTGGTTGTCGGCGGCAACGAGAGGGCCGCTCGTCTGGCGGGACGGCTCTACGAGGAGGGAGTGCTGGTTCCGGCGATCCGTCCGCCGACGGTTCCTGAAGGAACGGCCCGTCTCCGCTTGACCGTGACGGCGGCTCACTCTGGGGAGGACATCGATCGGGTCCTGAACGTCCTCGGCCGATCGCTTGCGGGCGCCGCATGAAACGCCGGACGGTCCTCGTGACGGGCGGGGGAAGGGGGCTGGGCCGGGCGATCTCGACGGCGTTCGGGACTTGCGGCGACCGCGTCGCCGTTTTTTACCGGGCCGACGAAGCGTCAGCGCTCGCCGTGAGGCAGGAGATCGAGGAGGCGGGCGGCGAAGGGGCCGTGTTTCAGGCCGACGTCCGGGATCCGAAGGCCGTTGATGCCGGGTTAGTCGAAGCCGTCAGCCGGTTTGGGCCGCTGGATGTTTGCGTGGCGAACGCGGGGATCACGCGGGACGCTCTTCTTGTCCAAACGACAGAGGAGACTTGGGACGAGGTCGTGGGGACGAACCTGACGGGCGTCTTCAACGTGCTCAGGAGTGCCGGCAGGATGATGGCCGAATCCGGGAGCGTCTTCGTGGTCGGGTCGATCGTCGGTCTCTTCGGAAGGCGCGGTCAGTGCGCCTATTCGGCCTCGAAGGCGGCGCTGGTCGCGCTCGTCCAAACGGCGGCGCGCGAATGGGCTGTCCGCGGAATCCGGGTCAACCTGGTTCTGCCCGGGTACTTGCCGGGAACGGGCGTGCCGGCCGATATCATGCCGGCGGCGCGCGCGGAAGTCGAGGCTTCGCATCTCCTTCCCGTTTTTTCGTCGCCGGAGGCGGTGGCCTCGTTCATCGTGGATCTTTCCCGGAGTTGTCCGGGCGTGACGGGGCAGATCTTCAACCTGGACAGCCGGATTCGGGGAGTCTGGTGAGGGGGAGGGTTTTGTTCGTCGGCGGGACCGATACGGGCGTGGGGAAAACTGTCGTCTCGGCGGCGATCACGGCGCTGGCCAGGCGGGACGGCCTGGACGCCGTGGCCATGAAGCCGGTGGAGACGGGATGTCCGGGGCGGCCGGGGAAGCGTCGTCCGATCGACGGGAGGTTCCTCCGGCTGGCCGGCGGGAGCGTTCTGTCCGAGGGGGAGATCTCTCCCGTGACGCTCGGGCGGCCGGCGGCCCCCTCCGTCGCGGCGCGCATCGAGAGACGTTCAATCAATCTTCCCGATCTGAAAAGGTCGATCGAGAAGCTCGGGCGGCGCCACGATCTCGTCGTCGTGGAAGGGGCGGGCGGCCTGCTCGTCCCGATGACCGGCCGGAGCTTGCAGATCGATTTCGTGATCTCCCTTGGATGTCCGCTCCTCCTCGTCGGGCGGACGGCGCTGGGGGCGGTCAACCAAATGCTCCTTTCCCTCGACGCGGCGCGGACTCGAAAGATCCCGGTCGTGGGGTGGCTCCTCAATCATTCCGGCGGACGGTTCGGTTTGGCGGAGAGGACGGCCGCCTCCGAGATCGCGCGCTTCGCGGACGAGCTTTTTCTGGGCATCCTTCCTCCCATCCGAGGCTTGAGCGTCGAGAGGGGGGAGTTCGGTTCCCTGGCCGACGATGCGGCGCGGAGCGTCAAGTGGAGGACACTACTAAGGAGAATCGAGGAGATGGATGGATAATCAGAATCGGGATATCGTTCTCTTCGGAGAGCCGGCCGGCGTCTACGCGGCGGCCCTTCTCGTGCTCGACAGGGGCCGCCATCCCCTGGTACTGGCCCGCCCATGGACCGCCGAGGAAGAAGCCGACGGCCGCCGCGTCATGCCCGTTCCCCTTTCGGGGAGCGTTCTCAGGGGAGTTCTCGACCGGCTCGGCCTCAGGCCGGGGCACGCGGGCCGGCCGCCGGCGCCCTCGCCCGTGCCCCGCATTCAAGTCGTCCTTCCGGGCCGCCGATTCGACGTGACTTCCGCCTGGCCGTTCTTCGCGGCCGAAATGGAGCGGGAGTTCCCCCGCGAAGCGGCGGAGATCGCCTCTTTGTGCGCCGTCTCATCCGCGTCCGCCTCCGGCGGACCGAGCCGGAGCGGCGGCGTCATGGATCGGTTTCGCCGTTTCCTTCCAAAGGGAGAAGAGAAACGCCGGCCCCTTTCGTCCGAGGGGAGAAAGATCGTCGAGGCGCTCGCCGGCGCCATCGGCGGTGAAGAGCCCCTCGGAAGGGGGAAGATGTCTCCGACGGACGTCCTGGCGGTTCGGAACGCCCTGGGTTCGGGAAAGGTCCACCGCATGAACGAGCTGACCTGCTTTCTCGAGGCTGAGTACAAGCGCCGGCTGGGCTCCGTCATCACCCGAGGTCCGTGGACGTTCCGCGTGCATGGAAAGAGAGTGGAAGTCCGCTCGGAGGGGGGGGCCGTCGTGACCGCTC
>CAKKSE010000087.1:4317-47724 GCA_919903025.1 Nitrospiria bacterium
CGCGCTGGCGGGGGACGGTCTCAGTCCGGTCTTCCGATCTGCCGACCGGGATGGGCGCGGGTCTCTGGATGCCGATGGACGGGGCCGCGGTCTTCCTTAAGCAGGTCGATCCGACGGCGGAAGAGCGTGAAGGACCGGCGGTTTCCGCGTGCCTTCACGTCGATCTATACAGCCAAGGGGAGAAGACCGCGGCGGACGTGTCTAATCTTGTGGGGACGGCGATCCGGTTCCTGATGCCGTTCGTCACGCTGGATGAAGGGGCGGTCAGGATGGATCGAAACCGCGCTTCGGAATCCTTCCGTCTTCCGGAACGAACGGGAAGCGAGATCCAGATCGTCCGGGTCCCTTTTCACCCGTTCGTCGAGACGGGTCGGCTCTTCCTCGACGCGGCCGCGTCGGTGGAGAAGATGGGTTAGGGGAGGGCGGCGTGGGTTCCTCGGAGAAACGTTCGTCCGGTCTTTTGCCTTGACACTCCGTGGGGCGGCTGGTAGCATAACCCCTCGTTTCTTCTCGGAAAACAAGAGGTTTTTCCCTTGACGTTTCAAGACGTTATCCTCTCCTTGCAGGCGTTCTGGGCCAGGGAAGGATGTCTTATCCAACAGCCGTACGATGTCGAGGTCGGGGCGGGGACGTTTAACCCCGCCACCTTCTTCCGCGTCCTGGGGCCGGAGCCCTGGCGGGTTGCCTACGTCGAGCCGTCTCGCCGCCCCACGGACGGCCGGTACGGCGAGAACCCGAACCGTCTCCAGCACTACTACCAGTTTCAGGTCGTCCTCAAGCCGTCTCCGCTGGATTCTCAGGAGGTCTATCTGCGATCCCTCGCCCATCTGGGGATCAACCCGCTCGACCACGACATCCGTTTCGTCGAGGACGACTGGGAGTCGCCGACGCTCGGGGCGTGGGGGCTCGGGTGGGAGGTCTGGTTGGACGGGATGGAGATCACGCAGTTCACCTACTTCCAGCAGGTCGGCGGGATCGAGCTCAAGCCGGTCTCCGTGGAGCTCACTTACGGGCTGGAGCGGATCGCCATGTATCTTCAAGGGGTCGAAAATGTTTTCGACCTCGAGTGGGCGCACGGGATCAAGTACGGCGAGATCCACCACGAGGAGGAGGTCCAGTTCTCGAAGTACAACTTCGAGGAGGCGGATACGTCCCTCCAGTTCGCCCTGTTCGACCGCTTCGAGGCCGAGGCGAAAAGACTCCTGGACATGGACCTCGTCCTTCCCGCGTACGACTACTGCCTCAAGTGCTCGCACACCTTCAACATGCTCGATGCCCGGGGCGCCATCTCGGTAAACGAGCGGACGCGGTTCATCGCCCGGGTCCGCCACCTTTCCCGAAATTGCGCGGAGGGATACCTGGCCATGCGCGGGCGGATGGGGCATCCCCTCCTGAGCGCAAGGTCGTGAGCCGGCTCCTCCTGGAGATCGGCTCGGAGGAGATTCCGGCCCGCTTTATCCCTCCCGCTCTCGACGCCATGAAGACTCTGGTGGAGTCTCTTCTGGGGCAGGAGCACGTTTCGTTCGCGGGCATCGAGACGTTCGGGACTCCCCGCCGCCTCGCGATCAAGGTCGACGGTCTCCCGGACCGCCAGCCCGACCGCGAGAAGGAGGTCGTCGGGCCGGCCAAGTCAGCCGCCTTCGATGCCGAGGGACGACCCACCCGCGCGGCCGAGGGGTTTGCCCGGGCCCAACGCGTGGCCGTCGAGTCACTGGTCGTTCGGACGCTGTCAAAAGGAGACTACGTCGTTTCCGTCCAGCGGCTGGAGGGTGAAGCGGTGAAGGACGTCCTGGCCCGCCGGCTTCCAGGATTGATCGAATCGATTCCGTTCCCGAAGAGAATGCGCTGGGGCGAGGGGCACGCGGTGTTCGCCCGGCCCGTTCACTGGATCCTCGCCCTTCTCGACGGGGAGATCATTCCGTTCCAGGCGGCGGGGATCCCGTCCGGCCGTTCGACGCGGGGGCACAGGTTCCTCGCTCCGGACCCGTTTCCGATCCAACAGGCGACGGAGTATCCAGCCGTGCTCGCGTCGCTGCACGTCGTCCCCGACAGGGCGGACAGGCGGCGGAGAGTTGTCGAACAGGTGACGGGCCTCGCCGCCGAGGCGGGCGGTGTCGTGGAGGAGGACGCCGATCTGGTCGAGATCGTGGCCGACCTGACGGAGTTCCCCGTGGCCGTGCGGGCGTCGTTCGACGCCTCGTTCCTGGAACTCCCGCCGGAGGTCATCGTGTCGGTCCTGCGGGAGCACCAGAAGAACTTCGCCGTGCGTGACGCCGCGGGACGGCTCATGCCGCACTTCATCGGCGTGTCGAACACGCCGGCCACGAGCATGGACACGGTGCGCGCGGGGTACGAGCGGGTCGTCCGGGCCCGCTTGTCGGACGCGCGGTTTTACTTTGACGAGGACGGAAAGAAGCCGATCGCGTCGTACGCCGGGAAGCTCTCGGGCATCGTGTTCCAGGCCGACCTGGGGACGGTGGCGGATAAGACAGCGCGGGTCGTCGAGATGACCGGGTGGCTGGCGGAGGCGCTCGGAGAGAAGATCGGTCCCGCCACGGCGGAAGCGGCGCGGCGCGCGGCGGCCCTTTGCAAGGCCGACCTCGTCACAGGAATGGTGGGCGAGTTCCCCGGCCTCCAAGGAATCATGGGAAGGGTGTACGCCCTTCGGTCGGGAGAAGGCGAAACCGTCGCGCGGGCGATCGAGGAGCACTACCTTCCCCGGAACGCGGGTGACCGGCTCCCGGAAACCGACGCCGGGGCGCTGGTCGCCGTCGCGGACAGGCTGGACACGATCGCCGGCTGTTTCTCGGCCGGCCTTGTCCCGACGGGGTCCGAGGACCCGTTCGCTCTGCGGCGGCAGGGGAACGGGATTGTCCAGATTCTCCTCGCCCGGAACTGGGACGTTTCGCTCCGCGAGCTTTGCGAGGCGGGCGTCGGAATTCTCGTCCGGTCAGTGCGGGCCGAATCGCCCGCTCTTGTCTCGTCGCTGGTCTCGTTTCTGGCGGGCCGGCTGGCGTCCCTGCTGGAGCAGGACGGGCATCGTCCGGATACGGTGGAAGCGGTCGGGGCCGCCGGCATGGACCATCCGGTTGATTTCGCGCTTCGCGTGACGGCGCTCTCGGTCGTGCGGGGAGGGGAGGATTTCCCGTCTCTCTCCGTGGCGATGAAGAGGGTTGGGAACATCCTCCCGGAAAAGCCGCCTGGGGCTTTGGACAGGGCGCGGCTCACGCTCGACGCGGAGAAGGACCTTTACGGCGCGTTCCTCCGGATGAAGGGCACGATCGGCCTGCACATCGACCGGCGGGAGTACCGGGAAGCGCTGATCCAGATCGCGCGGTTCCGCCCCTCCGTGGACCGCTTCTTCAACGAGGTGTTCGTGATGGACAAGGACCCGGAGGTCCGCGACAACCGGCTGGCCCTCCTGGCCGAGATCGCCCGGCTCTTCGGCCGGATCGCGGACTTCTCGCGGCTGGTGTTCGATGGGAAAACCGGTGAATCGGTGAATGGGTGAATCGGTGAATAGGAAATCGACCGAGCCGCCCGGCCGCCGCGCCACCAGAACATCCGGGGAGGCAGGAAAATCGATGGCTGCGACACAATCGAAGACGAAGTACGTCTACTTTTTCGGCAACGGCAAAGCCGAGGGGCAGGGAACGTGGAAGGACCTCCTGGGCGGGAAGGGGGCGGGGCTGGCGGAGATGACGAACGCCGGCGTTCCGGTCCCTCCGGGGTTCACCATCACCACGGAAGTGTGCAGCAAGTTTTACGAGAACGGGAAGAAGGTCCCCGAAGGACTCGACGCCGAGATGCGCGAGAACCTGGCCCGGGTCGAGACAGCCGTCGGGCTCAAGTTCGGCGATCCGGAGAAGCCCCTGCTCGTTTCGGTCCGTTCGGGGGCGAAGTTCTCGATGCCGGGGATGATGGACACGGTTCTGAACCTGGGTTTGAACGACCAGAGCGTCGCCGGGCTGGCCCGTATGACGGGGAACGAGCGGTTCGCGTGGGACGCCTACCGCCGGTTCATCCAGATGTTCGGGAACGTCGTCCTGGGGATCGAGAAGAGCGGGTTCGAGGAGAAGCTCTCCGCGCTCAAGGCCAAGCGGGGCGCGAAGCTGGACACGGACCTCTCGGGGGACGATCTGAAGGAGCTTGTGAAGACTTACAAGAGCCTCGTACGGGAGAAGACGGGCCGGGAGTTCCCCGCCGAGCCGGCGGTTCAGCTCGGAATGTCGCGCGATGCGGTATTCAACTCCTGGAACAACCCGCGCGCCGTCACCTATCGGAAGCTGAACGATATTCCGGCCAACCTCGGCACGGCCGTGAACGTCCAAGCGATGGTCTTCGGGAACCTGGGGGAAACGTCGGCGACGGGCGTGGGATTCACGCGCAATCCCTCGACCGGCGAGAAGGAGTTGTACGGCGAGTATCTCACGAACGCGCAGGGGGAGGACGTCGTGGCGGGGATCCGGACGCCCCGGCCGATCGCGGCGCTTGGCCAGGCGATGGCGGAGGTCTTCAGACAGCTCTCCGAGATCACGACCCGCCTCGAGAAGCACTACCGCGACGTGCAGGACTTCGAGTTCACGGTCCAGGAAGGGCGGCTCTACATGCTCCAGACCCGGACGGGGAAGCGGACGGCGCGCGCGGCCGTGAAGATCGCGACGGACATGGTGGCGGAGGGCCTCATCACGAAGGAGGAGGCGATCCTCCGGGTGGAGCCCAACCAGCTCGACCAGTTCCTTCATCCGATCCTCGATCCCCGGGCGAACGTCAAGGTGATCGCGACGGGTCTCCCGGCCTCGCCGGGAGCGGCGAGCGGCCGGATCGTGTTCACCCCGGAGGAGGCGGTCATCCGGGGCGCGACGGAGAAGGTCATCCTCGTCCGGAACGAAACCTGCCCGGACGATATCCACGGCATGGACGCGGCGCAGGGGATCCTGACGGCGCGCGGGGGGATGACGAGCCACGCGGCCGTCGTGGCGCGCGGCATGGGGAAATGCTGTGTCGTGGGCTGTGAGGAGATCCAGATCAACGAGGAGGCGCGTGTTCTCCGCGTGAACGGCCACGAGGTGAAGGAGGGCGAATCCATCACGCTCGACGGGAGCACGGGCCGCGTGATTCTGGGCGAGGTCCCCACGATCGAGGCGACGATGTCCGAGGAGTACGAGGTGTTCATGAAGTGGGTGGACGAGGCGAGGCGGCTCAAGGTGCGGGCGAACGCGGACATTCCGCGCGACGCGCGCGCGGCCCGGCGGTTCGGCGCCGAGGGGATCGGCCTCTGCCGGACGGAGCACATGTTCTTCGCGGAGGACAGGCTTCCGATCGTCCAGCAGATGATCCTGGCAGTCGATCTGCCCTCGCGCGTGGCGGCGCTGAACAAGCTCCTGCCGGTCCAGAGGGAGGACTTCATCGGTCTCTTCCGGGAGATGTCGGGCTATCCGGTCACGATCCGTCTTCTCGATCCGCCCCTGCACGAGTTCCTGCCTAAGCGGGAGGAGCTGATGACCGAGATCGCCGTTCTCAAGGCGACGGGGGGGGATTCGCGCGAGATTCTGTCGAAAGAGGCCCTGCTGAACCGGGTGGAATCCCTCCATGAGTTCAATCCGATGCTGGGGCACCGCGGCTGCCGACTGGGGATCGTCTATCCGGAGATCACGCGGATGCAGGTGACGGCCATCGTCGAAGCGGCGTGCCAGCTCGGAAAGGAAGGGGTCCGGGTCGTTCCGGAAATCATGATTCCGCTGGTCGGCCACGTGAACGAGCTCAGGAACCAGAAGAACCTGGTGGACGAGACGGCGGCCGAGGTGATGAAGCGGACGGGCGTGACGGTCGAATACCTCGTCGGGACGATGATCGAGCTTCCGCGCGCGGCCGTGACGGCCGACGAGATCGCGGAGGAGGCGGAGTTCTTTTCGTTCGGAACGAACGACCTTACGCAGACGACGTTCGGCTTCTCGCGGGACGACGCGGGGAAGTTCATCCGGCATTACATCGACCACGGGATCCTGGAGAAAGACCCGTTCCAGGTCCTCGACCGCGGGGGCGTGGGTCAGCTCGTCGCAATGGGCGTGGAGAAGGGGCGGAAGACCCGGCCGAAGCTCAAGGTCGGGATCTGCGGAGAGCACGGCGGGGAACCCTCCTCGATCGAGTTTTGCCACGGCGTGGGGCTCGATTATGTTTCCTGCTCGCCGTACCGCGTGCCGATCGCGCGCGTAGCGGCGGCCCAGGCGTCGATCCGCGAGAAGGGGAAGACGGTCGGCTCGGATCAAAGATAGAATCGGTGAACCGGCGAAACGGTGAATCGGTGAATCGGTGAATCGGAAAAACACTCCTCCCCTTTGTAAGGGGAGGTTGGGAGGGGTAGAAGGTTGCGGATGACCGGTCGTTTCTACCTCCTCGTGCCCCTCCTTACAAAGGAGGGGGGTGAATGAGAGACCGGGGAATGGGTGAGTCCGCTGACGAACGTTTCATGTCCCGGGCGCTGGAACTGGCCCGGTTTGGGCGGGGCCGGACGAGCCCGAATCCCCCCGTTGGGGCGGTCGTCGTCTCCCGCGGAGAGGTCATCGGCGAGGGATGGCACCAGAAGGCGGGGACGCCCCACGCCGAGATTCACGCCCTCGCGCAAGCCGGTTCGCGGGCCCTGGGCGCCGCGCTCTACGTCACGCTCGAACCGTGCTGTCACGATAACAAGCGGACGCCGCCGTGCGTCGACGCGGTGCTGTCGAGCGGCGTTTCGCGCGTCGTCGTCTCGGCGGTCGATCCGAACCCTCGGGTACGCGGAAAAGGGATCACGCGCCTCCGGCGCGCGGGCATCGAAGTCGTGACGGGCGTCCTCGAAGAGGAAGGACGCGGTGTCATCCGCGAGTACGCCTGGCACATGAGAACGGGGTTTCCCTTCGTGACTCTCAAGATGGCCCAATCGCTCGACGGGAAGATCGCCACGGCGCGGGGGGAGTCGAAATGGATCACGGGCCCGGCGGCGCGCGGGATCGTCCATAAGATGCGGGCCGAGGCAGACGCCGTCATGGTGGGGGCGGGGACGGTCCAGCGGGACGATCCTTCCCTTCTTCCTCGAGGACCCTCGTTGGAGGGACGGCGGCCGCTCCGCGTTGTTGTGGACGGAAATCTTTCCATCCCGCCGGGGGCGAAGATGTTGGCGGACGGATTGGGGCCCGTCGTGATCGCCTGCCGGCGGGACGCATCGCCCGTCCGACGGCGGCGGCTGGAGAAGCGAGGCGCCGAGATCGCGGCATTTCCTGCGTCGCGGAGCGGAATCGACCTCCGGCGGTTGATGGCGGCGTTGGGAGCCCGGGGGGTGATGTCCATTCTCGCCGAGGGCGGCGGAGACCTGGCGGCGTCGCTTCTGGCCGCCGGCGTTGTGCGGGAAGTCGCGTTTTTCGTCGCGCCGGTTGTCATCGGCGGGGAAGATTCTATCGGAAGCGTTGGAGGCGCGTCACCCCGGCGGCTGAGCGGGGCGATCAGGCTGGGTCCTATGAGCGTCGAGAGAGTCGGAAAAGATATTCTGATTCGGGCTGAGGTGAATCCCTAATCCCGTTTTTTCGCCGTGGGGAACGGATGTTTACTGGTATAATCGAGGCGATCGGAACGGTCGAAGGAATCGAAATCGGTCGTGGGGGCGGGGCGTTGGCGATCGCGGCGCCGTTCGCTCGGGCGCTAGTCCGCGGTGAAAGCGTGGCCGTGTCGGGAGTCTGCCTCACGGTCGTGAAGCGGTCGGCCAAGACCTTTCGTGTGGAGGTCTCGCCTGAGACGCTTCGCCGGACGACGCTCGGGAGACTTGTTCGGGGACAGACGGTCAACCTCGAACGCGCGGCCCGGCTGGGCGACCGGCTGGGAGGGCACCTGGTCACGGGACATGTCGACGGCGTCGGGAAGCTCGCGGCTAGCCGCGGGGAGGGGAACGCCCTGGTCCTTGATGTCGACGTTCCCCTCTCGCTCGGGCGCTATCTGATCCCCAAGGGGTCCGTGGCCCTGGACGGGATCTCTCTCACGGTCAACTCCGTCCGCGGGAGGCGCTTCTCCGTGGCCATCATCCCCCACACGGCCGAGGCTACTACGATCGGCGGGAAGAAGGACGGCGACCAGTTCAACGTCGAGGTGGACCTGATCGGGAAGTACATCGAACAGCTCGTCCGGCCGCACCGGAAGGCCGGGCGGGGAAGCAAGAAGATTGAAAATTGAAAATTGAAAATTGGAAATTGTAAGTCTGAAATTGAAAATTGAAAATTGAAAAACTGGAACCAATATTCGAGAGAGGACCCGAACGTGACCGAGCCGGAACCGCTCATCCGCTTTGATTCGACCGAAGAGGGGATCGCCGCGATCGCGCGGGGGGAGATGGTTGTTCTCGTCGACGACGAAGACCGCGAAAACGAGGGGGACCTGACGCTCGCCGCCGACAAGGTGACGCCCGAGGCGATCAACTTCATGGCGGTCCACGGACGCGGGCTCATCTGTCTTTCGCTCACGGCGGAGCGCGTCGAGGAGCTTCAGCTTCCGCCGATGGCGGCGGAAAACACGGCGCAGTTCGGAACGGCGTTCACGGTGGCCATCGACGCGCGGGACGGCGTGACGACGGGCATCTCGGCCGCTGACCGGGCGCACACGATCAAGGCGGCGATCGACCCGAAGACGCGGCCGGGCGATCTGGCGCGGCCGGGGCACGTTTTCCCGCTTCGCGCAATGCCGGGGGGAGTCCTTCGGCGGGCGGGACAGACGGAGGGCTCGGTGGACCTGTCGCGGATGGCGGGGCTCTCGCCCGCGGGCGTCATCTGCGAGATCATGAACGAGGACGGCACGATGGCGCGCGTGCCCCAGCTTATGTCCTTTGTCCGCCAGCACGGGCTCAAGATCCTGACGATCAAGGACCTGATCCGCTACCGGATCCGGAACGAGCGGCTGATCCACCGCGTGGCGGACGCGGGGATTCCGTCGGCATACGGAGATTTCCGGGCCATCCTGTACGAGAACGACCTCGACCACTACCAGCACATCGCTCTCGTCAAGGGGGAGATCCGCCGGGACGTCCCGACTCTCGTCCGGGTCCACTCCGAATGTCTCACGGGAGACGTCTTCGGATCGCTTCGGTGCGACTGCGGTGACCAGCTTCACCGGGCGATGGAGATGATCGAGGAGGAGGGGTTCGGCGTCGTCGTCTACATGCGGCAGGAAGGGCGCGGAATCGGCCTTGCGAACAAGCTCAAGGCCTACGGTCTGCAGGACGGGGGAAAGGACACGGTCGAGGCGAACATCGCGCTAGGGTTCAAACCGGACCTCCGCGACTACGGTGTCGGGGCGCAGATCCTGGTGGATCTGGGCGTCGGCGAGATCCGCCTCCTGACGAACAATCCCCGCAAGATCGTGGGCCTGGAGGGGTACGGTCTGCGCGTCGTCGACCGCGTGCCGATCGAGATCCGCCCCCACGAGACGAATGTCCGCTACTTGAGGACGAAGAAGGCGAAGCTCGGGCACCTCCTGGACCACGTATGACCGCGATCCGGGGGGAGGCGCGGGCGGAAGGGCTTCGCGTGGCGATCGTCGTGAGCCGCTACCACGAAACGGTCACGCGGCGGCTCCTGGACGGGGCGCTCGCCGGCGTCCGGGAGAAGGGGGGCGATTCGGGCTCCGTCACCGTCGTCGAGGTGCCCGGCGCCTTCGAGATTCCCGCGGCCGCCCGGGCGCTGGCGCGCGCGAAACGCCACGACGCGATCGTCTGTCTGGGAGCGGTCGTGCGTGGGGAGACCCCCCATTTCGACTATGTCTGCGCCGAGACGTCGCGCGGGATCGCGGAGATCGCCCTGGAGGGAGAGGTGGGCGTGGGGTTCGGTCTGCTGACGACGGAGACGCTCGATCAGGCGGCCGAGCGGGCCGGCGGCCGCGTGGGCAACAAGGGGTGGGAGGCGGCCGTGGCCGCGTTCGAGATGGCGTCTCTCCTCCGAAAACTCCGATGAGCCGGCGGCGGCGGGCCCGAGAGGCCGCCATGCAGATTCTCTTTCAGGCCGACTTCGACCGGGAGGCGGACCCTTCGGAGATCAGGAAACGATTCTGGGAGGACCATCCGGCCGATGCGGAGACGCGCGCGTTCGCGGACGACCTCGTCGAGGGAGCCACAGCCCACCGTGAGGAGATCGACGAGCTTCTCCGGCGGATCAGCGAGCACTGGAGCGTGTCGCGCATGAGTCCGGTCGACCGGAACCTGATCCGGTCGGCGATCTACGAACTGCTCTACAAAGAGACTCCGTCGAGGGTCGTGATCAACGAGGCCATCGAAATCGCCAAGCGCTACGGGACGGAGGAGTCGGGCGCGTTCGTCAACGGGATCCTCGATCGCGTGTCGCGGGAGACGCATGTCGGGTAGATGGGCGGAAGGGTGGAAGGGTCGATGGGTCGATGGGTCGACGGAAAGTCCTCAGCCGCCTGACCACCCCGCAACCCATATCGTTGCGCGGGGCTCCGGGAAGTGATCCAGGGAAAAGGCGCCGTCTTGGAGGAGACATCCGGCTCGGCGTCGATCGACGGAATCGGCGTTTGGGTCCCGGCGGGCCGGCGCCCGCCGAGGGGGGCGGCCGGCGAGATCGACTGGCTTCTCGAAGGGCTTCTATCGCGGCTGATCCTTTCCGAACGATTCTCGGGGAAGGCCGGGGAGGTCGCCCTCCTGGCGGCCGGAAGGCGGTTCCCGGCTCCGTGGGTCCTCGTCGCGGGAGTGGGGAACGAGCCGGTTTCTCCGGGGAACGCGGACCGGGCGCTCAAGGCATTCTTTGCGGCCTGCGCGTCCCTCGGGTGGAAGACGGTGGCGCTCGAACTTCCCGACGAGTCGTGGGGAGAGAGGATCGAGCGCAGGCTGAAGAAAGAGGCGGGCCGGGGATTTCGGGCGGAGTGGTTCCAGGGCCGCGGCTTCCTCCCCCAGAGCACGCTTGCGTGAATGCAGTTCGGAGTTCGGAGTTCAGAGTTCGGAGTCAAAAGACCGTGACCCGACTTTGATCGTGACTACGAACTACGAACTGTGAACTGAACATGCGATACGCGATCATATCCGATATTCATGGAAACCGGGAGGCCCTCGATGCGTGCCTGTCGGACGCCCGCCATCAGAGCGTCGACGCGGTCCTGTGTCTGGGCGACCTGATCGGATACGGTCCGGATCCGAACGAGGTGGTGGAGCGGGTTCGCGAGGAGGCCGATATCATCGTCGGAGGGAACCACGACGCCGGCGCGGTGATCAACCTCGACCTGTTCGAGTTCAATCCATACGCCCGGGCGTCGATCGAGTGGACGCGGGGGGTCCTGACGCCCGCGAACCGCCGATTTCTGGGCGAGCTGAGGGTCGTGGCCCAGCTTCCGGACGCTCTCCTCGTCCACTCGTCTCCGAACATGCCGCGCGAGTGGCGGTACATGGCCACGGTTGCCGACGTGGAGGAGAACTTCATGGCTTTCTCGGAAAAGACCTGCTTCGTCGGCCACACGCACTTTCCGATGATCATGGAGAAGGGGTACGACGGGTCGTTCCGGTTCTTTCATCAGGAGACGGCGGATCTTGCGGAAGGGGCCCGGTACATCGTGAACGTCGGGAGCGTCGGCCAGCCGCGGGACGGGGACGCGCGAGCCTGCTACGTTGTCTACGACGCCCGCGTGAATCGCGTCACGACGAGGCGCGTCGCGTACAATTTCCGGGAAACGCAGGAAAAGATGAAGCACGTCCGCCTTCCGGGATATCTCGTGGACCGTCTTGAGGCGGGGCGTTGATTCCGCGCTATACGCGCCCCGAGATGGGGCGGCTCTGGGATCCAGAGCGGCGGTTCGCCGTCTGGCTCGAGGTGGAGCTTCTCGCCTGCGAGGCGTGGGAAAAACTGGGGAAGGTCCCGAAGGGGACGGCGGGCCGGATCAGACGGCGGCTTTCCAAGTCGCCGCCGCTCGATCCGGCCCGGATCGACGCCATCGAGAAAGAGGTCAAGCACGACGTCATCGCGTTCCTCACCCACGTGGCGGAACGAGCGGGCCCGGAGGCGCGCTGGCTTCACCTGGGAATGACATCGTCCGACGTCCTGGACACGGGACTCGCCGTCCTGATGGGCGAGGCGGCCGACATGATTCTCGGGGGCGTGGACGACGTTCTGGGCGTTCTGAAGCGCCAGGCAAGGCGCTTCGCCATGACGCCGATGATCGGCCGGACGCACGGGATCCATGCCGAGCCGATTACGTTCGGCGTGAAGCTTGCCAATTGGCATCAGGAGATGCGGCGGAACAGGGACCGCCTGCGGCGCGCGGCGGAGACGATCCGGGTCGGAAAGATTTCCGGCGCCGTAGGGGTTTTCGCGAACTCGGATCCGCGCGTCGAGGCGCACGTCTGCCGGAGACTCGGCCTCAAGCCCGCGCTCGTATCCTCGCAGATCGTCCAGCGGGACCGGCACGCCGAGTACATGACGACGCTCGCCCTCCTGGCCGCCTCGATCGAGAAGTTCGCCCTGGAGCTTAGGCATCTCCAGCGGACGGAGGTCCTGGAGGTGGAGGAATTCTTCTCGCCGGGACAAAAAGGGTCGTCGGCCATGCCGCACAAGCGGAACCCGATCACGGCCGAGAACCTCTGCGGCCTGTCCCGGATCGTCCGCGCCAACGCATGGGCGGCAATCGAGAACATTCCTCTCTGGCACGAGCGGGACATCAGCCACTCCTCGGTCGAGCGGGTCATCGTTCCCGACTCGACGATCCTGGTCGACACGATGCTGGCGCGGTTCGCCGACCTGGTCGGGCGCATGTTCGTCTATCCGAAGCGGATGCGCGAGAACATCGAGAAGATGGGGGACTTGGTCTACTCGGAGAGCGTCCTATTGGCCCTGGTCGGGAAGGGTCTCTCGCGCGACGAGGCGTACAGGCTCGTCCAGCGAAACGCCATGGATGTGTGGAAGGAGGGAGGGCGGCTCGGCGAGCGTCTCAAGGGCGACCCGGGCGTGACGCGGCATCTGTCACCTAACGAGATCGACGCCTGCCTGGACCTCAAACACCACCTGCGGCACGTGGACGGGATCATCCGACGGGCGCTGGCATCTTGATTTGGGATTAGGGATTGGGGAGCGACATGATGATTGAAAAACGAGAGCAGATCTACGAAGGCAAGGCCAAGAAGCTCTACACGACGGACGATCCGGACCTGCTGATCCAGTTCTTCAAGGACGACGCGACGGCCTTCAACGCCCAGAAAAGAGGGACGATCCTGGAGAAAGGGATATTCAACAACAAGATCAGCGAGCGGATCTTCAAGCACCTGGCCGAGCGCGGCGTTCCGACCCACCTGGTGAAGCGCGTCTCGGACAGGGAGATGGTCGTGAAACGACTCAAGATCTTCCCGATCGAAGTCATTGTCAGGAACATCGCCGCCGGGAGCCTCACGAAGAACCTCGGAATCCCCGAAGGGACGGAGCTCGATCCGCCCGTTCTCGAGTTCTGTTACAAGAACGACGCCCTGGGCGACCCGCAGATCAACGAGTCGCACATCCTCGCGATGAAGCTCGCCACGGACGCCCAGATCGGCCGGATCAAGGATCTGGCCCTGAGGATCAACGAGATTCTTCGTCCCTTCTTTGCCGAACGGGGAATGATCCTTGTGGACTTCAAGCTGGAGTTTGGCGATCATGGAGGCGAGGTCGTTCTGGGCGACGAGATCTGTCCCGATACGTGCCGCCTCTGGGACGCCCGGACGCGCGAAAAAATGGACAAGGACCGCTTCCGGCGCGATCTTGGAAAGGTCGAAGAGGCGTACCAGGAGGTTTGCAGACGGGTGTGTGAGGAGGCGCAGGTTTGAAGGCGAAAGTCTACGTGACGCTGAAAACGGGCGTCCTCGATCCGCAGGGGAAAGCCGTGGAGCAGGCCCTGCACGCGCTCGGGTTCAAGGAGGTGGGGGACGTCCGCATCGGGAAGTACTTGGAGATTGCGTTGAACGGCGCGACGCGGGAGGACGCCGAAAAGCGCGTCCGCGAGATGTGCGAAAAACTCCTGGCGAACTTGATCATCGAGGACTACAGGCTCGAGATCGTTCCATGAAATTCGCGGTCCTGGTCTTCCCAGGCTCCAATTGCGATCACGACTGCTATCACGCGCTCAAGCACGTGGTCGGCGTGGAGACGTCGTTCGTCTGGCACAAGGAGGAATCGCTCGCCGGGTTCGACGGGGTCGTGATTCCGGGCGGTTTCTCGTACGGGGACTACCTCCGGTGCGGCGCGATCGCCCGGTTTTCGCCGATCATGAAGGCGGTAGAGACGTTCGCCCGAGAGGGCGGGTCCGTCATCGGGATCTGCAACGGTTTTCAGATCCTCGTGGAGGCGGGGCTTCTTCCCGGGGCGCTCATCCGGAACCGCGGTCTCAAGTTCATCTGCGCCGACGTCAGCCTCCGCGTCGAGACGACCGGGACTCCGTATACGGCGGAATTCAGGAAGGGCGAGGTCCTCACGATGCCGATCGCGCATGCCGAGGGGAACTACGTGGCCGATCCGGAAACGCTGGAGAAGCTCAAGCGGAACGACCAGGTGGTCTTCCGATACTGCGACGCGCAAGGGAACGCGACGGACGCGGCGAATCCGAACGGCGCGATGGACAACATCGCCGGTATCGTCAGCGAGCGTCGGAACGTCCTTGGCATGATGCCGCATCCGGACCGCTGTGCCGAGGAGATCCTGGGCGGCGGCGACGGCTTGAGGCTGTTCAGGTCGATGGTCGGCTCTCTGTCGGAGAGCCGCGTGTGATGGACTGGGGATCGCTCGTTCTTTTCGGTGTTTTTGTCGTTGTCTTGTGGCTCGGCCGGTCGTGGTCCGGGGGCACGTGAGCGGTGCCGCCGCCCCCTTCGGGAAAGGGGAAAGAAGGCGATGGCGTTTGACGCGGCCGTCGAGATGACGGAAGAGATCGCGGCCAGGCACGGCCTTTCGGCCGAAGAGTACGGCCGGATCGTCGGGCACCTCGGACGCGCCCCGAACATCACCGAGCTGGGGATCTTCTCGGTCATGTGGAGCGAGCACTGCTCCTACAAGAGCTCGCGCGTCCATCTCAAGCGGTTTCCGACGACCGGGCCCCGGGTCATCCAGGGGCCGGGCGAGAACGCCGGCGCCGTCGACATCGGCGGCGGGCTCGCCGCCGTCTTCAAGATGGAGAGCCACAACCATCCGTCCTTCATCGAGCCGTATCAGGGAGCGGCCACGGGCGTGGGCGGCATCCTCCGCGACGTCTTCACGATGGGGGCGCGTCCCATCGCCTCTCTCGATTCCCTCCGCTTCGGCCCGCTGACCGATCCCAGGCACCGGACGCTCCTCGAAGGCGTCGTGGCGGGCATCTCCGGATACGGGAACTGCATCGGCGTCCCGACCGTGGGAGGGGAGCTGTTCTGCCATCCTTCCTACGCGGGGAACATCCTTGTCAACGTCTTCACGCTGGGGATCGCCAAAGCCGACCGCCTCTTCCGGGGAACGGCGAGCGGCGTGGGAAACCCAGTGATCTACGTGGGGTCGCGGACGGGGCGGGACGGCATCCACGGGGCCACGATGGCTTCGGCGGAGTTCGATGACGAGTCGGACCAGAAGAGGCCGACCGTCCAGGTGGGCGATCCGTTCACCGAAAAGCTCCTTCTCGAAGCCTGCCTCGAGCTCATGTCCATGGACATGATCGTCGGGATCCAGGACATGGGCGCGGCGGGGCTGACGTCCTCCTCGTGCGAGATGGCGGGCCGCGCCGGGACGGGGATCGAGCTTTGGCTCGAGAAGGTCCCGCGGCGCGAGCCGGGGATGACGCCGTACGAGCTGATGCTCTCGGAGAGCCAGGAGCGGATGTTGATCGTCGCCAAAGCGGGCCGCGAGACGGAAGTCATGGAGATCTTCGAGAAATGGGACCTCCCCGTGGCGGTCGTCGGGCGGGTGACGGAAAGCGGGACGCTCCGCGTCATGGACGGGGGGAGGCTGGCCGCCGAGATCCCGGTCCGCGCCCTGACGGACGAAGCTCCCGTCTACAACCGGCCGATCGCGAGACCGAGCGAGCAGGAGGAACGGAACCGGCTCGATTCTTCGGATCTTCCCGAGCCGGCGGCCGAGCCGGCGGATTACGGACGGGTCCTCAAGACCCTGCTCGCCGTTCCTGGAATCGCGCACAAGGGATGGGTGGTCAGGCAGTACGATCACATGGTCCGGACCAACACAGTTGTCCGGCCCGGATCGGACGCGGCCGTCATCAGGATCAAGGGGACAAGGAAGGGTCTCGCCCTCTCCGTCGACTGCAACAGCAGGTACTGCTGGCTCGACCCGCGGATGGGAGGGGCGCTGGCCGTGGCCGAGGCGGCCCGGAACATTTCGTGCGCGGGCGGGACGCCGCTCGCCGTGACCGATTGCCTGAACTTCGGGAGTCCGGAGCGGCCCGAAACCATGTGGCAGTTCTCCGAGGCGGTCGACGGGATCAGCGAGGCCTGCGCGGCCCTTGGAACGCCCGTCGTGAGCGGAAATGTTTCGTTCTACAACGAGACGAACGGCGCCGGGATCTACCCGACGCCGATGATCGCGATGGTCGGTCTCCTGGAGGACATTGATAAGCGGGCACAGCAGGGCTTCCGGAAGGAAGGGGATGCGATCATCCTCCTGGGGGAGACGCTGGGGCGTCTTGGCGGATCGGAATATCTGGCCGCGATCCACGGACTGGAGCGGGGCGCGCCACCAGCCCTCGACCTCGACCTGGAGAAGCGCGTGCAGGCCGCCTGCCGGGAAGCCATTCGGGCCGGCTTGGTCTCGTCCGCGCACGACGCGTCGGATGGCGGACTCGCCGTGGCGCTGGCCGAGAGCTGTCTCTCGGGGCCTGACCCGATAGGGGCGCGAGTAGACCTTCCGAATCCTGACGGGGCGCGGGCGGATGAGGTCCTGTTCGGCGAGGCGGCGTCCCGGATCATCCTCTCGGTTCCGGAGGGAAAGATTGCGGAGGTGGAGGCGGTCGCCAGGCGGCACGAGGTTCCGATCGCACGGATCGGGAAGGTCGGCGGGGAGAAGCTCGAAATCTCGGCGGCCGGTCAAGGACTAGTGTCCGAAGCGGTTGCCGGCCTGGACGACGCGTGGAGAAACGCTCTCGCGCGCCAGTTGGGAGTCTCCGAATGATCCGCCTGGACAAGTTCCGGGAAGAGTGCGGCATCTTCGGCATCTACGGCCACCCGGAAGCGGCCAACATGGCGTACCTGGGGCTCTACTCCCTTCAGCACCGCGGGCAGGAGGGGGCTGGGATCGTCTCCTCCGACGGAAAACAGCTCCACATCGAGAAAGCGATGGGGTTGGTCGCGGACATCTTCTCTACGGAACGCCTGTCCCGGCTTCCCGGTGCTCTTGCCATCGGCCACAACCGGTACTCGACGGCCGGTGGGAGCTCTCTCAAGAACGTCCAGCCGCTCCTCGTCAACTACGCGCTCGGCGGCCTGGCGCTCTCGCACAACGGCAACCTGACGAACGCCGGACTCATCCGCGACGAGCTGGAGGCGTACGGCGCAATCTTCCAGTCGACCAGCGACACCGAGGTGATCGTCCACCTGATCGCCCAGTCGGAGGCGGCGACCCTTCCGGAGAGGATCGTCGAGGCCCTCTCGAGAGTCGAAGGGGCGTATTCTCTCCTCGTCATGAACGAAAAGACGCTCATCGGCGTCCGGGACCCGCACGGGTTCCGTCCGATGTGCCTGGGGATGCTGGACGGCGCCTACATCCTGGCCTCGGAGACGTGCGCCCTCGACCTGATCGAGGCCGAATATATCCGGGATATCGAGCCGGGAGAGCTGATCCAGATCGGCCCGAACGGGATCGAATCGATCTTCCCTTTCCCCAAGGTCGAGCCGGCCCACTGCGTGTTCGAATACATCTATTTCGCCCGGCCGGACAGCATGGTCTTCGGGAACACGGTCAACGGAATCCGCAAGGAGCTGGGGAGACAGCTCGCCCGCGAGACCGGCGTGGAGGCCGACGTCGTCATACCCGTTCCGGATTCGGGAGTCCCGGCGGCCCTCGGGTACGCCGAGGAGGCCCGGCTTCCGTACGAGAACGGCCTGATACGGAACCACTACGTCGGACGGACGTTCATCGAGCCCCAGCAGACGATCCGCCATTTCGGCGTCAAGATCAAGCTCAACCCGGTCCGCGAGGCGCTCGCGGGGAAGAGGGTCGTCGTGGTCGACGATTCGATCGTCCGCGGGACGACGTGCAAGAAGATCGTCAAGATGATCCGGCAGGCGGGCGCGAAGGAGATCCACGTGCGAGTCAGCTCTCCGCCGACCACACACCCCTGTTTCTACGGAATCGATACCCCGACCCGCCAGGAGCTGATCGCGTCGAGCCATTCCATCGAGGAGATCCGGAGGTACATCACGGCCGATTCCCTGGGGTACATCTCCCTGGAGGGCGTCATGTCCGTGGTCCCGAAGTCGGGGAACTCCTTCTGCGCGGCCTGCTTCTCGGGCCGGTATCCGGTCCAGTTCCCGTGGGAGGCGGACGTCCAGCTCGGCCTCTTCGACGCCGGATCCAGCCGCAACTGATCGAATTTCGGCCCCCGCCGGACCGTCCAAGAATAACCGGGAGAAGAAAAAGGGATGGATCCGGAAGAACGCGATCTGGTCCGGGCAGCCCGGAACGGGGACGAGGAGGCGTTCGGCCGTCTCGTGGAAAGGACGCAATCCCGCCTGGCGCGCCTCCTCCGCGGGATGGTAAGGGACGACGACGAAGCCATGGATCTGGTCCAGGAAACGTACATCAAGGCCCACCGCTCGCTCGACACGTTCCGGGAAGGATCGGCATTCGGGACATGGCTCCACCGGATCGGCGTGAACACAGCGATCGATCAGCTTCGGAAACGGGCGGCGTTCGCCGCGAGCTCCATTGAGGGACCGGCCTCCGCGGAAGGCGACACCCCGGACCCCGCGGGGGCGAGCGAACGGCCGACGCCCGACCGCGTACTCGAAGGGGAGGAGGCCGGAAAGGCGCTTCGCCGGGCGCTCAATTCCATGCCGCCCGAGCACAAGGCGACGATTCTGCTGAGAGAGATCGAAGGCCTGTCGTACGACGAGATCGCGGAGATCACCGGCACAGCCGTGGGAACCGTGATGTCCAGGCTCTTCTACGTCCGCCGGAAACTCCGCGAAGCCCTGAGGGAGCACCGATGACGCCCGTCCATGGTTCCGCCGGGATCGACGAGAAGTGGGCCATGGACCTGATGGCCTATCGAGACGGCGAACTGGATTCGTCCCGTCGAAACGAGATCGGCCGGCATATCCTGGAATGCGGTCAGTGTCAGTCGATCCTCCGGGATTTCGGGAAGGTCGGAAACCTCGTCCGGGAGATGGCGGATGAAGATGCCTCCCGTCTGGCTGAGACGCCCGTGTGGCCGCGGGTCCGCCGGGCGCTCGCGCCTCCCGCCGTGGAGCGCAAGGCCGAGCCGCGTTCCTGGTGGATGCCATTCCCGGCGTTCCGGTGGGCGTTCGTTCTGCCCGCGATCCTTCTTGTCTTCCTGGGCGCGATTCTCTATGATTCCACCCGTCGGGCGCCAACTCCCGAAGGCGCAGTGATCGTCGGGCTCGTCGAGTCGCCCGATCCCGTTTTCCTGTTCCAGCAGAGGGGATCGAGCGTCACGGTCATCTGGGTGTTCGAGCCCCTGCCGGCGCCCTCGACTAAGGAGGAGGCACGCTCCACGTGATCCGGCGAACCTCCGGTCTTCTTGCTTTTCTCGCCGCCGTCCTGCTCTCGGCGAGCCCCGCGTATTCGCAGTCCGTCACCGTTCACCTCACGACGATCGCCGCCTCGAATCAGGAGCGCGGGATCGACGGGCGTCTCGGCCCGCTCTCCGGCCAGCTCACATCGCTCTTTCAATACGCCGGATACCGCATGCTCGACCAGCACACACTTAACGTTTCGGGCGGACGCGAGGGATCGGCGCCGCTTCCGCCGGACCGGCGGATCGTCGTGACGCCGAGAGGGGTCCAGGGAGGGATGGTCAACCTGAACGTCGTCATCCGCTCGCCCGACCGCGTCATCCTGAACACCGATTTCCGGATAGCAAACGACGGGACCGTTCTCGTTGGCGGCCCGCGCTTCCGCGACGGCGTCCTGATCATCGCCATCCGGGCTCGCTTCTAAACACACCAGGCAGGAGGAGGTCAGGCCATGGGAATCCTCGACTTCGTCAAGAAACAGTTCATCGACATCATCCAGTGGACGGAGGAGGGTGATGAGGTCCTTGTATGGCGCTTCCCGATGCGCGATTTCGAGATCCAGCAGGGCGCCCAGCTTACGGTCCGGGAAACGCAGACGGCTATGTTCGTCCACCAGGGGCAGGTGGCCGACCTCTTCGGCCCGGGCCAGCACACGATCAAGACGCAGAACGTTCCGATCCTCACCGACCTCCAGCACTGGGACAAGATGTTCGAGTCGCCCTTCAAGAGCGACGTCTACTTCTTTTCCACGCGCCTCCGGCTCAACCAGAAGTGGGGGACGTCGAACCCGATCACGATCCGGGACAAGGAATTCGGCGCCGTCCGCCTTCGGACCTTCGGCATATACGCTTACAAGATCAGCGACCCGAAGGCCTTCTTCACGAAAGTCTCCGGCACGCGGGAGGCGTACACGGTCTCGGACATGGAGGGCCAGCTGAGGAACACGATCGTCGCCGTGCTGACCGACCATTTCGCCGAGAGCGGGATTCCGTTTCTGGACATGGCGGCGAACCAGGTGGAGTTGTCCAGGGCCGTCGGTGACAAGATGAAAGGATCGTTCGGGGATTTCGGTCTGTCTCTCGAGAGCTTCGTCGTCCAGAACGTCTCCCTTCCCGAGGAACTCCAGAAGAGGCTCGACGAGCGGATAGGAATGGGCGTCGTGGGGGACATGGGGCGGTACACCCAGTTCCAGACGGCGCAGGCGATTCCCATCGCCGCGGCGGCCGAAGGCGGCGTGGCCGGGGCGGGCGCGGGTCTCGGCGCCGGCATCGCGATGGGCCAGGCCATGGGCCAGGCGCTCGGTCAGGCGGCCCAGGGCGTTGCGGCTGGGGCGGCTGGGGTCGCGGCTCCTGCCGCGGCGGCCATGGCGGCATGCATCAAATGCGCGAAGCCGATCGCGGCGGGGTCGAAGTTCTGCCCCGAGTGCGGCGCCCCCCAGACGGCCTCTTGCCCGAAGTGCAAAGCGAAGCTCGACCGCCCGGCCAAGTTCTGCCCGGAGTGCGGAACGTCGATAAAGTGAGAGACACTGATGTGCTCAAGGTTCAATTCAGCGCGCATTCCTTGCTCAAGATTGAAATCTTGAGGAATCACAAGGTGCTTGTCACAACGGAGATGATCGAGGAAATCGTTCGGTCTCCGGAACGGGTGGACAATGGCTACAAAGGAAGACGGGTAGCGCAGGGGACTCTGGACGAGACGCACGTTCTGAGGGTCGTCTACGAAGAGGTCGAGAGAACGATCAGAATCGTTACTGTCTATCCCGGCAGGAGGGCGCGGTATGAGAAGAATCCGATATAGCAGGGACGTCGATGCTCTTCTTATCGAGCTCTCGGAGAAGCCCATCGATCACGCCGAGGAGGAGGGGCAGGTGATTGTCCACTTCTCCCAAGAGGGAGAGCCTGTGCTCCTTGAGATCCTTGACGCGAAGGAGTTTGTCCTGGGATCCCTCTCAAGCGTGATTCAGGACAAGGAAGTTGCGATCCCATAGCCTTAAGGGGCTGGCGAATCGGTAATGCGTGAAATCTCCTGCCCTTCCTGCGGGGCGCCGGTGAGGTTCATGTCGGCGCAGTCGCTTCTTTCCGTTTGCGGCTGGTGCCGGGCCACGCTCATGCGGCGCGATCTCGACGTGGAAAACGTCGGGAAGATGGCGGAGCTGATCCCGGACCCGACGCCGCTCCAGTTGGGCGTCGAGGGAAAATACCGGGGGATGCATTTCGCCCTCGCCGGACGGATCCAGGTTCAGTACCCGGACGGCGCGTGGAACGAGTGGTTCCTCTTCTTCGACGACGGCCGGACCGGGTGGCTGGGAGAGGCGTCCGGGACGTACATGATCTCGTTCGAGACGGAGGTGAAGGAACCGCTCCCCGAGTGGGAGGCGCTCAAGCCCGACCAAGAGGTCAAGTTGAACGGCAGGCCGTTCCGCGTCTCGGACATCCGGACTGCGCGGGTCGTCGGCGGGGAAGGCGAACTGCCGTTCCGCGTCATGTCGGGATACGACGCGCCGGTCGCAGATCTCCAGACTGAAACCGAGGCGTTCGCGACGATCGACTACAGCGACGGACACCCGCGCGTTTTTCTGGGCGAGACCGTGGAGTTCGGGTTTCTGGATCTGCGGGGCCTGCGGGAGTTCGAGGGATGGTGAGGGGAGTGCGGAGTTCGGAGTTCGGAGTTGGGAGCGAAGAACGGCGTTGCTTATTGCCGAACATGCCCCTTCGCGTCCAGCCTTCGGTATTCCGCATTCGGCATTCGGCCTGGGGGTCGGAAGGATGACGGTTCCGCAATCCCCCAAGACCCTCTCCTGTCCATCGTGCGGGTCGTCGCTCACGGTTCGCGCGCCCGGCCATTCCGTGTCGGTCGCCTGTTCCTCTTGCGGCGCCGTCCTGGATCCAAACGATCCCGACCATAAGGTCATCGCCAGGTTCAAGCAGGCGGAAGGCTCGCCGAGGATTCCTCTGGGGACGAGGGGAAAGGTCCGCGGGGAGACCTATGAGGTCATCGGATATCTGATCCGGGCAAGCGAGGCGGACGGCGTCCCTTTCTCATGGAACGAGTACCTCCTCTTCAATCCATACCTCGGCTTTCGCTGGCTGACCGAGTATCAGGGGCACTGGATCATCGCGAAGGCGGCGTCGGGGGCCCCGGTGCGCCTGGACGCCGACGTTCAGTACCTTGGCGAGAAGTACAAGCACTTCCAGACGGCCAAGGCCCACGTTGCCTACGTCATGGGCGAATTCCCTTGGCGCGTCAAGGCCGGCGAGTCGGCCGGAGTCGAGGATTTCGTCAGTCCTCCGCGAATCCTTTCGTGCGAGAGGACGGAGGATGAGATCAACTGGTCGATCGGGGAGCACATTGAAGGGACGGACGTCTGGAAGGCGTTCGGCCTCCAGGGAAGCCCGCCCGTCCGGCACGGCGTAGGAGTTGCTCAGCCTTCGCCCTACAAGGGCAAGTGGCGGGACATCTGCTTCGTGTTCCTGGGCCTGCTGGGCGCCGTCTTTGCCATCCAAACGTTCTTCATGTTTTTTTCGCAGAACAAGGTTGTCTACGAGAACAGCATTACCTATGTGAAAGCACCGGCGAACCCGGGGGGCGCGGCCCTCGTTACGGACAGCTTCGATCTCACCGGACGGCGGTCGAACGTCCGGATCGACATCGACACGGACCTCTCAAACAACTGGGCTTATTATCACATGGCCCTGATCAACGAAGGGACGGGAAGCGCCCTGAATTTCGGCCGTGAAGTCTCCTATTATTTCGGACGCGACAGCGACGGCTCGTGGACAGAGGGGGGGAAGGGCGACAGGGTCTATCTTCCTTCGGTCGAGTCCGGCCGCTACTATATGCTGATCGAGCCGGAAACGAACGCCCCAAAGGTCAAGTACCGGATTCAGGTGCGGCGCGATGTTCCAAGAATCGGCTGGATGGTCTGGGCCGTGATTCTGTTCATCCTCCCGCCCCTCTGGTTTGTCTACCGCATGATCCGCTTTGAGCATCATCGGTGGTCGGAGAGCGATCATCCCATGTTTGAGGCCGTTGAATCGGGAGACGACGATGATGACTAAGGCGTATGCCGTGTTCGGCGGGCTTGTCCTCGTGTTGTTCTCCTGGGCCCAGTACACGGGATGGTCGCCGTGGGGCGTGGACGAGGTCAAGAACGTCCCCAAGTCGATTCGTGACAACCCGGGCTCGTACCGGTCCTCATACGGCTGGTCGCGTCCCTATACGGGAGGGAAGTGACGATGATTCAAGAGATTCATTGGCAGCCCATGCTGGCCGCGCTCGTCTACGCAGTGATCGGTCTCGGCATCTTCGCGATCGCGTTCATCGTCGTGGACCGGCTCACGCCTTACCACCTCTGGAAGGAGATTATCGACGAGCAGAACACGGCGCTCGCGATCATCGTGGGGGCCGTGGCGGTCGGCATTTCGATCATCGTCTCGTCCGCCATCCGCTGAGGGGGCGGGTCTCGTGCCCTACGCCGTCTACGCGACGGTCGTCGTCGTCGCCACGGCGGGGCTTGTCTACGAACTCGTGGCCGCCACGGCGGCGTCGTACCTTCTGGGAGATTCCGTCACCCAGTTCTCCACGGTCATCGGTTCCTACCTTTTCGCCATGGGGATCGGCTCGTACCTCTCTCGCTATATCGGCAAGGGGCTGGCCGACCGGTTCGTTCAGATCGAGGTCCTCGTCGGCCTTGTAGGCGGATGGTCGGCGGCAATTCTCTTCGTCGCGTTCGTCGAGACCCAGCACATCCGCCTTGTCCTTTACGGCCTGGTCGCCGTCACCGGGATCCTTGTCGGGCTCGAGATTCCGCTTCTCCTCAGGCTTCTCAAGGAGCGCGTCGCCTTCCGCGATCTGGTCGCTGAGGTTCTGTCGCTCGACTACGTAGGCGCGCTCGGGGCGGCGATCCTATTTCCGCTTCTGCTCGTGCCGAGAGTGGGGCTGGTCCGGACGTCGCTTCTGCTGGGACTCGCGAACGCCCTCGTCGGACTCTGGTCGGTCCGTATCTTCCGAGACCGAATCGCCTCTCCGGTGTTCCTCCGCGTTCTCGCGGCCGGGGCTATCTTGTTCCTGGGCCTCGGCGTGGCGGGGGCCGAGCGGATCACGGCATGGGCTGAGGAACGCCTCTACGCCGACGAGGTGATCCTTGCAAGGTCTTCGCCCTACCAGAGGATCGTTCTGACGCGATGGAGCGATGACGTCCGCCTCTTCCTGAACGGTCATCTCCAGTTCTCCTCCCGGGACGAATACCGATATCACGAAGCCCTCGTCCATCCGGCCCTGGCCGCGCATCCGGCTCCGCGAAGGGTCCTTGTTCTGGGGGGAGGGGACGGCCTCGCTGTCCGCGAGATCCTCCGGTATCCGAGCGTCTCTTCCGTGACGCTCGTCGATCTCGACCCGGAGATGACCCGCCTCTTTTCCTCCAATCCCCTTCTGGTTCGGATGAACGAAAAGGCGCTGGGCGACCCGCGCGTCCGCGTCGTGAACGACGATGCGTTTCTGTGGCTGGACAGGAACCCGGAGCATTTCGACGCGATCATCGCCGACTTTCCCGACCCTCACAGCTTCTCGCTGGGGAAGCTCTACTCCCGGTCGTTCTATCGCCTGGCGAGATCGCGTCTTGCTCCCGGCGGGATGATTGTCGTCCAGGCGACATCGCCGATGTTCGCCCGGCGCTCGTTCTGGTGCATCGTGGAGACGCTCCGGAGCGCTGGCTTCGAGCCCCGGCCGTACCACGCGTACGTCCCATCTTTCGGCGAGTGGGGATTCGTCCTCGCGGCGACGGGCAGCTACGAGCATCCGAAAGCTTACCCGGCGGGCCTGAAATATCTGACCCCGGAAGGAACGCCGGCGCTCTTCGCGTTTCCGCCCGACATGGCGCCCATCCCGGTCGAGCCGAACCGCCTCGACAATCAGGTCCTTGTCCAGTACTACGCCTCCGAGTGGCGGCGCATCTCGCCTTCGTGACGACAAGGAAATTCTTCACCCGGCGGCAGGTCCTGGCCGGAAGCACGGTGTTCGTCGGAGGACTGCTCTCGGGGTGCGGACAGTTCAAGTCGGCGGATACGTCGCGCGGGATCGAAGGCCGGATCGTTGGAGCGTCGCACGAAGCCGGGCACAGATTGCGGGACGGACTGGCGTCTCCCCGCCCGTCGAGAACGGAACGTACGGCCGTCGTCATCGTAGGCGGGGGTGTTGCCGGACTGGCGGCGGCCCGGCGGCTGAACCGGAGCGGAGTCCGGGATTTCGTTCTCTTGGAGCTTGAAGACGCGATCGGCGGAAACTCGCGGTCGGGCGCATCGGCCGTCACGCCGTACCCGTGGGGCGCTCACTATCTTCCGCTTCCCGGGCCCGAGGCGAAAGAGATCCGGAAACTGCTGACGGATGTCGGTTCAATCGAGAAGCTCGACCGGAAGGGACGCCCCGTCTACAACGAAAGGCACCTTTGCCACGCTCCTCAGGAACGCCTTTTCATCCACGGCCGCTGGCAGGAAGGGATTTTTCCGCATACGGGCGCGAGCGGGGAGGATTTGGCCCAACTGGCGTCTTTCCGGGAGGAGATGGACCGCTGCCGCAAGTGGCGAGACGGCGCGGGACGCAGGGCCTTCGCCATCCCGCGGTCGGCCGGATCCCCCGGCGCGTTTCGAGACCTGGACAGGTTTTCGATGGGGCAGTTCCTCGCGTCGCGCGGGTGGAATTCGCCTCGTCTCCGCTGGTACGTTGAGTACGCCTGCCGGGACGATTTCGGCACGGGCCTGGAAGAGACGTCCGCCTGGGCCGGCGTTCACTATTACGCCGGACGCGAGCCCGATCCGGAATACGGCGACAACGTTCTGACCTGGCCGGAAGGAAACGGCTGGCTCACCGCCCGGATGGCCGAGGATATCCAGGGTCGGGTGCGTTCCCGCCATCTCGTCTTCAACGTTGAGCCCTCGGGCGGCGGTGTCCGGGCGGATGTCTACGACGTTGCCGGGGGAACCACGCACAGCGTGGAGGCCCGGGAGGCGATCCTGGCGTGTCCCGTCTTCGCGGCAGTGCGAATCTGGCGTCCCTGGCGGGAACGGCCTCCGGGGTTCGTCCGGGCGTTTCGGTACGCGCCGTGGCTCGTCGCCAATCTTCACATGGAGGGCCCTCCGGACGAAGGGACGGGCGTCCCGCTCTCCTGGGACAACGTGATCTACGGGAGCGAGTCGCTCGGGTATACGACAGCCACCCACCAATCCCTGCGCACAGGCGGCGGGGCGACCGTCCTGACCTACTACCGCTCGTTTCCCGGAGAGGACCCCTCCGCGGTCCGGCGGGAGATGCTTTCGACCCCGTGGACGACACACAAGGACAGGGTCCTCGCCGACCTGGCGCGGGCGCATCCGGAGATCTCGTCTCGTGTCAAACGGCTGGACGTGATGCTCTACGGCCACGGCATGGTCCGTCCGGAGATCGGGTTCGTCTGCGGGGGAGACCTGCGTTCGGCCACCGCATCGCTTCACGGTCCCGTCCATCTCGCCCACTCCGATCTCTCGGGGTTCTCTCTCTTCGAGGAGGCGTTCGATTGGGGGACGAAGACGGGTGATATCGTGTTGGCTCGTCTTGGAAAATCGGGCCGATAGGAGCCGATGCGTCATATGCCCCAGGTGTGCGCGATTCGACGTTGCGGGCGTACGTGCCAATCAGGAATAGGGCCGGCCTCTCTCCGAATGGCCATGGAACAGGGGGAGTCCAGCAAGAAAACACTTTGGCGGAAAGGGCACCGAGATTGCAAATAGCACTTTTCTAACGTCGATACCCCAAGGGAATTGGGAGGAGGGAGTATTGGTTCGGTTGGATGAGGCGCAAGGGTGGAAAAAGAGGCGGCCGCCGATTGTCGCGTGGATCGTCGGGGCCGCGTGGCTGATGATGTCGATTGGAATGGCCGCGGCGGCCGAAGGGGCGGAGGCGGCCCCCGCGTCGTGCGTGACGGCGAAGTGCCATGAGAAGATGGGGAAGGCGTCCTTCGTCCACGTTCCGGTGGCGGCAGGGATGTGCACGTTCTGCCACAACCAGCCGAACCCCGCGAAGCACGCGTTCAAGGACGCCCAGAAGGGGGCCGATCTTTGCTACATGTGTCATCCTCGCAAGGACACGAAAGCGGTCGTTCATGCGCCGGTCAAAGCGGGCCAGTGCTCCTTTTGCCACGACCCCCACCAGTCTCAGACGAGCAAGTTCAGGCTCAAGATCGTGCCGCCGGAGAAACTCTGCTTCACCTGCCACCAGGACAACATGACGAGCCAGAAGTTCGTTCACGGCCCCGTCGCCGCCGGTGCCTGCACGGTCTGCCACAATCCCCACGAATCGCCGTACCCCTACCGGGTGGAGAAGAAGGGAAACGATCTTTGCCTAATGTGCCACACGGACAAGGCCGAGGCCCTCCTGGCGAAGAAGTACACGCACCCCCCGGTCAAGGAGAAGTGCACGAACTGTCACTCGCCGCACGCGACCCCGCATCCGTTTCAGCTCAAAGCGGCGGTCCCGGCGCTCTGCTTCGGGTGCCACAAGGACAAGGAGCAGTACGTGGCGGCCGCCCGCACGAAGCACGAAGCCCTCTCGCTCGGGAAATCGTGCGTCAACTGCCACGACCCGCACGTGGCGGACCTTCCCAAACAGCTCGCCGCGGCTCCCATGGACCTCTGCTTCAAGTGCCACGACAAGGAGCTGGACACGCCCACGGGCAAGATCATCAACATGAAGAAGTGGATCGAGGAGAACCCGATCTGGCACGGCCCGATCAAGCAGAAGGACTGCGCGGCCTGTCACAACCCTCATGGGTCCGACAACTTCCGGATCCTCAAGAAGTTCTTTCCCCGGGAGTTCTACACCTCTTTCGAGGTGGAGAAGTACGCGCTCTGCTTCAATTGCCACGAGCAAACGCTCGTCCTGGACTCTCAGACCACGACGCTGACGGATTTCCGGAACGGCGACGCGAACCTGCACTTCAAGCACGTGAACAAGATAGAGAAAGGGCGGACGTGCAGGGCCTGTCACGAGCTGCACGCGTCGAAGCGTCCAAAGCGGATGCGCGAAGCCGTCCCCTTCGGGGCCTGGGAGATCCCGATCAATTACGAGAAGACAAAGACGGGCGGCCGGTGCGCGCCGGGATGCCACGTTCCCCGGGCCTACGACCGCGACAAAGCGGTTGTGAACCGGTGAGGTGGACGGTTTTCGCCCTGGGGGTCTTGATCGCGTTGTTCCTGGCCGCCCCGCCGAGGGCGGACGGAGAGCCGCCGATCCTCCGCCCGGGAGTCAAGGTCGACGTCCCCCCCGAGGACGCCGCGATGACGCGCTTGAAGGAAGCCGATCGACTCGAGGATGAGGGGAAGACGGTCGAGGCCCTCCGCGAGGCGGAGGAGGCCGCCCGACTCCGGCCCCAGTGGGCCGTGGCCCACGTTCGTCGAGGCCAGCTTCTTCTGGCCGCGGGACGGCCGAACGAGGCCCGCCGGGCGTTCGAGGAGGCGCTCAAGATCGCGCCGATGCTGCCCGAAGCCAAGACGGGTCTCGGCATGACGTTTTCGAGAGAGAAGAATTGGCCGGAGGCGGAGAAGCGGCTCCGCGACGCGCTGACGCTCAACCCCGATCCCGTCCGGGCGCTCTACGAGATGGGCCGCGTCCTGGAAGCCCAGGGACGGTTCAAGGAGGCCGCCGAAACATACAAGACGGCCCTTCGAAAGCTTCGTGAAGGACGTCGATGAAGACAGTGCCCGCCGCCGCCGCGTTGTTTTGTCTCGCCTGTGCGTCACTCCTGCTCGCGCCCCGGGCCGGGGGGGCCTTGACGAAGGTCCAGGCCGGGATGAAGGCCCCGGGGTTCGTTCTCAAGACCCTCGAAGGAAAGCCGCTCGCTCTTGAAAAGAACCTCGGGCGAAAGGGAACGGTCGTCGCGTTCTGGGCGACCTGGAGCCCCGGCTCTTCGAGGCTCCTCGCGCGCCTTCGGTCGTTCCACGCCGAGCATGGCGGGGAGGGACTCGCCGTCATCGGCGTCAACGTCGAGAACCAGACGATTGGACTCGAGGACCGCGAAAAAATCCGCAAGTTCGCCGCCGATCTCAAGGTCGGCTTTCCCATTCTCCTGGACGATCGCCTTTCCATATTTCACCGCTACGGCGTCGTGGCCGTCCCTTCGACCGTCGTTCTCGACGACAAGGGAATCGTCGTGTTCGAGCTCTCGGGTCTTTCCCTGATCGGGGGGGAGGAGCTCTTCGACCGAATCTCGTCGATCGTCGGCGCGGGGCGGCCAGCCGCCCCGCCGGCCCTCGCCTACCATCCCGACGAACGAGCGGTTCGGGAGTACAATCTGGGACGGCAGATGATCGAGAAGGGAATGACGGAGGCAGGCCGGGCGATCCTTCTCAAGGCGGCTGACCGAGACCCCAACTTCGTTCCGCCCGTCCTGCTGGTCGCGCGGCTCCTCCGGGAAGCGGGCCGGCTGGAGGAGGCGGAAGCGCTCACGGCCAGGTCCCTGGAGCGGATGCCGAAGAACGCCCAACTCGAAAGCGATCTGGCCCTAATCCGTCTCGCCCAGGGACGGACGGAGGAGGCGGCGAGGATCCTGTCCGAGGTCATCCGGCGCGACCCGGAGTACGCGCCGGCCCACTGCTACCTTGGACGCGCGCTCAAGCAGATCGGGGACCGGGAAGGCGCCATCAGGGAGTGCCGTCTCTCCCAGTCGCTGAATCCTCACAACGCGGAGTCGTTCGAGCTCTCCGCGGAGACGATCGAGGCGATGGGAGACCTAAAGCAGGCCGCGGCCGATTACCGGAAGGCCGTCGAACTGATTGCCGGATTCTAATTTTTGGGATATCTTCATCCATGCAGGGCGTCCGGAACCTTTCATTTCGTTCCCCCCGGACCGCCGCCGAACCCCGTTTCGGAAGGACTCCCGATCGGTGCGCCTTTCTTCGCGTGGATTCAAGCGATCACATGGTTCGTGAGCGCGGTGTCGACATGGATGCGGGCGTGTCGCGTCTGAAGGTCAAGTTCCTCGTTTCGTTCCTCTCGCTGTTGATCCTGTTTTCGGGGGTCTTCCTCTGGCTCAACCTCCGCACGCACTCGGCCCTGATGTTCGAGACCGGCCGGGACCGGGCCGAGCTCCTCGTCGAGACGGCCAAGAAGGGGATCATCGCGATCATGCTGGAGGGGAAGGGAAGGGAGGTCCAGAACCTGATCGAGACGTTTGCGGCCCACGGGGAGGTCGCGTCGATCCGGATACTGGGAGTCGACGGCCGGATCCTTCACTCCGCCCGGCGGGAGGAGATCGGGGGGGTCGATCGCCCCGCTCTGGCGCGCCATCGGTCCGAGGATCCGTCCCGCGTATTCACGGACGTCCGGGACGGCCGGACGATCTTCCACATCCTCACGCCCATCTACAACCAGCCGAAGTGTCATGCCTGTCACGGCTCGAGCCACGAGATCCGGGGGATCCTGAGCGTCGAGGCCTCGATGGAGAAGTGGGACGCCGAGATCGCGCAGATGGAAAAGACGCTTCTCCTGTCTTCGGTCGTTCTGATCGTCCTGGTCCTCGCGGCGGGCGCGGGTCTTCACACGCGGATCGTCGACCGGCCGATGGGCCGGCTCATGGAGACGATCCGCAAGGTGCGCGACGGAGATCTGTCCGCCCGCGTCCCGATCCGGACGAAGGATGAATTCGGGATCGTGGGGAGCGCGTTCAATTCCATGGTCGGCGAGGTCGAGCGGACGCGGCGCGATCTGGAGGAATACCACTACAAGCAGATGGAACGGGCGGACCGGCTGGCTTCGATCGGCGAGCTGGCTTCGAGCGTCGCGCATGAGATCAAGAACCCCCTCGCCGGGATCAGCGGGGCCATCCAGATCTTGTCGCGGCGGGAAGGGAACCCGCCTCCCGAGATCCTCCAGGAGATCCAAGAGCAAGTGGTTCGAGTCGATCGCACGGTCAAGAACCTCCTGTCGTACGGCCGGCCGGCCTCGCCCCGGCTCGTTTGGACGAACGCGAGGGACGTTCTCGAACGGTCCCTTTTCCTCGTCCGCCATATGGCCGAGCGGAACCGGGTGCACGTGGAGACCCGGTACGACGATCTCGACGTGCCGATCTTCGTGGACCCGGAGCAGATGCACCAGGTATTTCTCAACATCTCGCTGAATGCCATCCAGGCCATGCCGCACGGGGGAATCCTGGAGGTATCGGCCGCCGTCAAGCTCTACGACGAACGGAACCTGGTCGAGCGGGCCGTCACGGACCTCGACGCGGAGCGTCCCGAGTGGTTGGAGATCCGGTTCCAGGACAACGGCGTGGGAATCCCTCCCGAGAGTCTGGGGCAGATCTTCGAGCCGTTCTTCACGACGAAGGCGCACGGAACGGGTCTGGGCCTGTCGATCTGCCGCCAGATCCTGCGCCTGCATCAGGGGATGATCGCCGTTTCCAGCGAGCCGGGGCGCGGGAGCTGTTTCACGGTGTTCCTGCCCGTCGCGGACAGGCCGTCGGAGGGATCGCAGAATGCCCACGCCTAGGGTCCTGGTCGTCGACGACGAGCACTTGATCCGCTGGTCGCTGGAACAGCATCTCGAGAAGAACGGGTACGAGGTCATCACGACCGGCAATGGAAGGGAGGCCGTTCAGATCGTCCAGGACGTTCTCCCCGAGGCCGTTCTCCTGGATATTCAGATGCCGGGGATGGACGGGATCGAAGTCCTCCGGGCGATCCGCGAGATCGACCCGGACGTCCCGGTCGTGATGATCACGGCCCATGGGGGCGTCGGGTCGGCCGTGGCCGCGATGAAGCTCGGCGCCTATGACTACGTCGAGAAGCCGTTCGATATCGAGCGAATCACCGTCCTTCTGGCCAACGCGCTCGAGCGCAGGACGCTCAAGGGGGAAGTGACCCGGTTTCGGTCGGAGCAGGGCCGGCGTTACGGCCTCGAACGAATGGTCGGCGAGAGCCCGGCGATCCGGCAGGTGAAGGAGACGATCGAGAAGATCGCCCGGAGCGACGCGGCGACGGTCCTCCTCCAGGGGGAAAGCGGAACGGGGAAAGACCTGGCGGCGAAGATCGTCCATTACCAGAGCGCCCGGGGGGACTTCCCGTTCGTCGAGATCAACTGTTCGGCCCTGCCCGAGACCCTGGTCGAGAGCGAGCTGTTCGGCCACGAGCGCGGAGCCTACACCGACGCGAAGACAATGCGGCGGGGGTTGTTCGAGCTGGCTGACGGCGGGACCGTCTTCCTGGACGAGATCGGCGACATGCCGCTCGGTCTCCAGCCCAAGCTCCTGAAGGTCATCGAGGAAAAGACGTTCCGGCGGATCGGGAGCGCGCGTGACATCCGGGTGGACGTCCGCGTCATCGCCGCGACGAACAAAAATCTGGCTGAGTTGGCGCGCGCGCGGGCGTTCCGCGAGGACCTCTTCTACCGTCTCAACGTCATCCCCCTGCGTCTTCCGCCACTCCGCGAGCGAAGGGAGGACGTCCCGTCGCTCGTCCGCCACTTCGTCGAAGCGTTCAGCCGGGAGTGCCGGAAACCGATCCGGGGGGTCGACCCGTCGGCGGAGCGCCTTCTCGCGGCGTACGACTGGCCGGGAAACGTCCGGGAGCTCCGGAACGTCATCGAGAGAGCGATCATTCTGGAGAACGCCCCGTCCATCCTGCCGACGCACCTTCCCCCCGAGATCGTATCTCCCGTTCCTCCGGCGCCGGAGGAACGGGGGGGGATCGTCGTCACCGAAAAGGGCGTGTCGCTCGAGGAGGTGGAGAAGGAGCTCATCGGTCAGGCGCTCAATCTGGCCGCAGGGAACCAGGTCAAGGCGGCGCGGCTTCTCCACCTCACGCGGGACGTTCTCCGGTACCGGATGAAGAAGTATGGTTTCCTGTAATGAGGCCCGGCGCGGCGCTGATCGCTTGGGCGGCGATCCTTCTTTTCCCTGCGGCGGCGGAGTCGTGGGAGATCGTTTTCCCGTCCGAGGGGACGCTGTTCGATGACGTTCCATTTCTGAACCTTGTCGCGGAACGGCCGCCCCGCGCAAGCGGGGTCGAACGAATCGACGTGCGGGTGAACGGGCGGCTCGTGGAGACGATCGATCTCACGGAGAGAGGCCACGCCGGAAGCTTTCTGTGCCGCGGCCTTCGCGTGGAACCCGGCCCGGTGACCCTCCGGGTGGAAGCGTCGGGCCCGGACGGGGACCGGCGGACCGAGGTCCGCGAAGTCAGGGTGTTCGTCCGCTCCCTGCTCAACCCGGGGTCTCGGAACGCGCCGCCGGGTTTCGCGGGCAAGCCGTTCCACACGCCGGAAAAAGAGCGGCGTTGTTCGGGGTGCCACCGGATGGACCCGTCGCCGGGCGATCGGAAACCGTCCGAGCCGAAGATGTCCTCTTGCTTCGCTTGTCACCGGAGGATCGTCGCCTTCCGCGAGGCGCACGGGCCGGCGGCGGTGTGGGACTGCCTTTCGTGCCACGATCCGGAGAGCCGGCCGGCCAGGTACGCCACTGCCCAGCCCAACAGCGCGGTCTGCTACGAGTGCCACCGGCGGCAGGCGGAGGAGAGGAACAAGCTCCCTTACATCCACGGTCCGACGTCGACGGGCAAGTGCACGATCTGTCACAGTCCGCACGGAACGGACAACCCTTTCTGGCTCAAGAAGCCCGTCTGGGACCTTTGCACGGCCTGTCACGCCGAAAAGGCGGATGGGCGCCACGTCGTGGCGGGGTTCGTCTTCGGCGAGACGCACCCCACGCGGGGCCGGCCAGACCCGACCCGTCCGGGAAAGGACCTCTCTTGCGCCTCGTGCCACAACCCGCACTCGGCGCCATCGAAGTTTCTTTGGAACTTCGGTGTCACGCGGCGGCTGGACCTTTGCCGCGTCTGCCACAAGAAATAACCCCCCGCAAGGGACGCGTCCTGGGGTATTTCCCTCATTCCTGCGCAAAATTCCCCAGCAGGGATTTGGAACATCCGGCGCGGCACAGGGAGAAATCTCCAAACACTCTGGAAGCGGCCGCCTTACAAGCCGCCGAAGAGTAAGGTTCGATGGCCCGCTTTTTGCGTTTGCCAACTGGCATACGACGCGAGGGGAGACGGTATGAAGGGGATCGTGCTTACCGTCGCGATCGCGGCCACTGCTTCCGCGGGGGTGGCGGGGATGCCGTCCGTCATTCCGCCCGAAGGCGACCTGATCCGCCGGACGCACGAGATTCCGGAACTCCTGTCCACGGGGAGGCTGACGCGCGGCCAGATTCCAAACCCGCACTGGCGGGGTGACGGCTGTCCGGCCTGCCACGCCGGAGATCCCGACTCCGGTGCCCCCCGGCTTTCCAACCAGGATATCAACCGCCTCTGCAACACCTGTCATGAGTCGCTCTCGGCCCAGATGTACATTCACGCCGTCGGAATGGTCCCCTCCAAGGAGAAGCAGGACAGGATGCCCGGCCCGTTCCGCGAGGCCGTGAAGCGGGGCGGGGGCGCGGTGACCTGCATCGCCTGCCACGACCTGCCGATGCAGTGCAGGAAGGAGCGCTGGTCCGAGCGGCGCGAGAACCCCCTTTTCTTCCGGGAAGGGCCGTACGCGCGCCGGACGGAGCTGTGCATCCGGTGCCACGATCCCCGGCACTACGCACGGCTCAACGCCCACGACCAAGTCACGAACGACGGGGCGCTCCGGACCGACGTTTGCCTGCTCTGCCACAGCGTGACGCCGAAACGCGATGAAGTCCGGAGCATCGACGACGTTACGTTCAAGGTGACGGACGATCTCACAGCCCTCTGCACGGGATGCCATCCGTGGCGGCCCCATCCGGGAGGAGAGTTCGCTGCATACGACAAGAAGAGCCTCAACCACCTCGTAATTCCCTCGGCCGGGATTCGAAAGCAGATCGGTTTGACCGAGAAAGAAAATGACGTCATCCTTCCGCTCGAGCCGGGGTCGGGCCGCATTTTCTGCGCGACTTGCCATAACCCCCATGAGCGGGGCGTACAGAGAATGAGCCGTGCCGACAGGGGCGCTGACAGCCCTCAGCGGCTTCGCCTGTCGAACATTTGCTCGGGTTGCCATGTCAAGTAACAGGGACCGGGGATTCGGGATGAACCGCACGATGGGACGAAGGTTTCTCGCGGCCGTCTGTCTCGTCTTTCTCGCTACAGCGGGAGGCGGAGGCGCCCGTGCGGCGGAGCCCTTCGACGACGAAGAGAACTGCCTCATGTGCCACAAGTATCCGAAGATGGGGCGGGTCACGGAGGACGGCGTGCTGAGATCGTACACCATCGTCCCGGAGATCTTTTCCCGGACCGTCCACCGGAACGTGCCGTGCCGGGACTGCCATACGGAAATCAAGGAGCTCCCGCACAAGCCCGTCACGAAAGGCGTGTCGTGCGACACCGAGTGTCACTCGATTAATAATCCGGCGACGGGCCGGCCTTTCAGCCACAAGATCATCGTGGAGGTCTACCGGAAGAGCAACCACGGTCGTGAAAAGAACGAGGAGGGGCCGGACAGGGACAAGCCGTACTGCATCACGTGCCATACGAACCCGCTCTACAACCCGGTGGAAGAACAGCCGCCGGGCCGGATCGTTGACCGTTGCGTCGTCTGCCACGAGAAGCGGAAGTTCGTGAACGCCTGGTACAACCACACGAGCCGTCGAATCCGCGAGGTCCGGCGGTCATCCGAGGAGATCGTGGTTCTGTGCTCCTCCTGCCACGGAGACAAGAAGCTCGTGGACCGCCGTATCGAGACGGCGGCGAAAGAAGGCCGGTCCATGGGTCGGAAGTTCCCGTTGGCCGTGGAGTCTTACGACGCGAGCTTCCATGGGAAGATGATACGTTACGGGTTCGCGAAGGCCGCGAACTGCCTGGATTGCCACGCTGACGCGGGGAACTACTACCTGAGCGTTCACGAGATGAGACCGTCCCGGGACGAGCGGTCTTCAGTCGGCCGGGAGAACCGGGTGAAGACCTGTCAGCGGTGCCACCCGTACGCCGGAGCGAGCTTCGGCGCGATCGATCCTCATCCGACGGCCGACCGGACGGACAACCCTTTCCGCCACTACATCGAGAAGGGTTACGGCCTGGCCGGATATCTCGTTCCAACCGGGATGCTGGCGCTGGCGATGTTCGAGACGATCGGCCGGAGGAGGGACGGGGTCTCCTGGATGCTCCGCCACGGGACCTCCTGGCGTCGCCGCAGCCGGCGCGGAAGGGACCGGCATGGAGCTTGATTTCGCGGTCCGGAATGTTCGCGAGAGTTGGGGCTCGCTCCGTTGGCGGGTTGAAGAACCCCGCCTTGAAAGGCGGGGATTCTCCGACCTCTAAGGTGTTTTTCGATGTTTGCATTCGTGCGCCTTGACCCCGCCTCTAGGGGCGGGGATTGCGGCGCACTTTGCGGTTCACGTGGACGCCAATGGCGGCGCCAGCGGCGTGGTGAGCAATCGTGGTTAGAGATGGGAGGTCCGAGGACAGATGATCCTTTCGGGAGAGGCGAGACGGGTCCTTGATCTGTCGATTCGGCAGAACGGCCTGTCGGAGAGCGGGAAACGGGATGTGGAGGACTTGCTGGCCATGATGCCGGCGGACCGCGTCCTTCTGTACAAGAACGTGGATTCGAACCCCGTCGGGGACCTCCCCCGCTACTCCATCCACATCCGGATCCAGCACCTCCTGATCTTCACGACGTTCCTGCTCCTGGCTTTCACGGGAATGCCCATCCATTACTTCGACACCTTCTGGGCGGGGCCGCTGAACGCCATCTTTGGCGGCGTCGGGGTGACCCGCGTCGTCCATCGGACGCTGGCCGTGGTCATGATCGCCGCCATGGTCTACCATTTCGCCGCGATTCTCCTGGGGACCCTGTTGCGGATTCGGGGAAAGCGGTTCGACGTGCGCCGGACCATCGTGCCGGCCATGAAGGATCTGCGTGATTTCAAGGAGGACATGTCGTATGTCGCCGGACGGCGCGACCAGCGGCCGGAAATGGACAAGTTCATGTACAAGCAGAAGATGCACTACTTTGCGGCGGGAGGCGGGAATCTTATTCTCGTGCTGTCCGGGTCCTCGTTCCTCTTTCCGGAGATGTGGGCGAGTGTACTTCCGAAGGCCGCGGCAGCCTATTTTCAGGAAATCATGCGGATGTCCCACCCGCACGAGGCGCTCCTGGCCCTGCTGGTCATCGCCTTCTGGCACTGGTACAACGTCCACCTGGCGCCTGGACGGTTTCCGATGCAGTGGAGCTATCTCACGGGCAAGATCACGCGCGAACACCAGATCGAGGAGCACTTCCTGGAATACGTCCGGTGTCTGGTCGAGGTTCCGGAGGAGCGCCGCACCTTGCGGGCGATGCTGGAGGCGAGAGGGTTGGCGGATCACGGGGAGAGTCCGAGGGGGTTCATCGCGGAAGAAGCGGGGCGATGAAGCCCCTCACGCGGCGGCAACGGACGATTGCGTACGGGTCGCTCGGTTTCGTGATCGGCTGGGCGTTGGTGGGCCTTTTCTTTATCGGAGTCATCGTTCTCGGTCCCTGAGGTGCAGAGATGAGCGAGGACACCGCGCTCGGGACGTTTTTCATTATCAGCACGGTCCTGTTGTTCGTCCTCCTGAGCGTTGCCGGCCTGTTGATCGTGGACCACCGGACACGGATTCCAGGCGGTCCGAAGGAGGGCTGGTTCGGCCTTTCGGGGCCGAAACGGAATCATCCGTTAGCGGCTCTGATTGTCGCGGGCGCGCTCCTCTTCGTCATCGGGAGCCTTCTGGTTCTCATCACGGCGGCTCATCTGCGGGAAGCGGGCTTCTTCAGGGATTCGGACCCGCCGGAGATCCTGGCGAAGGTGCGGGCGGAAAGAATCCTCGAGCGTCTTCGCCGTTTTCACAACCTTCCGGTGAGCGACCCGCTGACGAAAGGACGAAAGACGGCTTGTTTCCACTGCCACGGGGACTTCCCGCACTCGAAAGAGCCGATGATGCGGAGCCTGCTCAATATGCACACTCAATTCGTCGGATGCATGACGTGCCACGCCGACGACCGGAAAGTGCCGGAGAAATCGCTCCGCCTGCGGTGGGTCAACGCTTCGGATATCAAGGTCTTGGGACAGCCGTTCGGCCTCGACAACGATCCCGTGACCGGAGGCCTGAAACCCACGGACGACTATTACTCTCAGATCGTCGCCTACGCGGAGGTCGGCGGAAAAGAGGGACTGCTGGAGATCCTCGACGAAGCCCCCGAGACGCAGGATTTCCTTCGGACCCGGGATCGGATGTCGGATCAGGACCGGGAGGCAGTGAAGAAGACTTTTCACCGGCTGGTCAGTCCGAAGGGGCGGCTCTGCACGCGATGCCACGCCGATCCCAAAGACAGCTATCTTCCTTATCGGGCGCTCGGCTTCTCGGAATCGCGGATCAAGGACCTGACGCATATGAACATCATCGGCCTGGTGGAGAAGTACCGGGAGTTCTACATACCTACGCTGCTCAAGTCAGAGAAATCCCTGCCTTCCACGGAGATCCTGGCCGGGCCGGGTCGGCCCCGGTCCGCGCCTTCGCCCGACCTGAAGAGGGATCCGCGTTCCTGGTGGCGGCAGACCTATGACCCGCCCGGCGGAGAGAGATGACTCGTCGCGGGTTGGAGAGGGGCCGTGTTTTCCTCGGGGTCGTTGTCCTTGTCGGAGGGTGTGCTTGGCCGGCAGACGCCTCTCCGCTGAAGATCCGAGACATCCGGCCCCTCTTCCAAATCACGGAGACTCCGGCCGGACCGCTCGCGCTGCCGACGGACGTTGCGGTTGGGCCCCAGGGGAGGATCTACGTCGTCGACGGGGGGAACCACCGGGTTCTGGCCTTCGACAGGGCGGGGCGATACTTGTTTTCCATCGGGCGAGAAGGATCGGCGGCGGGGGAGTTCAGGGGCCCGGTCGGGATCGGCGTCGATGGCGCGGGCCGCGTCTACGTGGCGGATTCAGGGAACCATCGGATCCAGGTGTTCGACGCGAGCGGCCGTATTCTTCACGGGTTCCGCGTCACGAGCGGGGGCGCCGCGGTTCGACCCGTGGATGTGGCCGTGGATGGCCGCGGCGGCCGGCTCTACGTGTCGGGCAGCAACAACCACAAGGTGATGGTTTTCACGCCCGACGGGAAGCCCGTTCGCGAATGGGGGGGCGAAGGAGCGGGCCGGGGCGAGTTCCGGTACCCCGCGACGGTGGCCATCTCCGGGGAGGGCCGGGTCCACGTTGTCGACGTCCTGAACACGAGGGTGCAGGTTTTCGACGGGAGGGGGCGGTTTCTGGCGGACGTGGGCGAGTGGGGCGTTCTCCCCGGCCAGTTCTTCCGGCCGAAGGGGGTGGCCCTCGACCGGCGGGGCCGCGTTTACGTGACCGACAGCTACATGGACCTGATCGAGGTTTTCGACGAGTCGGGCCGGTTCCTTCACGTCCTGAGCGGCGAGGGCCGAATCAAGAAGTTCACGTCTCCCGCCGGCATCGCAATCGACACGGACGACCGGTTGATCGTGGCCGAGGTGCTGGCGAACCGGGTTTCCGTCTTCTCCCTGGGGCGGTGAGTCCGATGTTTATCGCGATTCCGGCGTGGTCCCGGCGTCTCATGGTCTGGCTCGCGGTGGCCGCCGCGGCCGCCGCGGCCGTCTCGCGGGAAGCGGGGGGGGCGCGGGAGGTCGCCGCCAAGCGCGAATGCGCCACGTGCCACATCGCGTGGATCACGGACTTCAAACGCGCGGAGGTGACCCCCCTCGTTCCCTATGAGCCGATGCCGGTGGTGGAGTCCGGCCGACAGGACGCGGCGAGCACCGAACGCATGTGCTTCTCCTGCCATGACGGGTTCGTCCGGGATTCACGCTCTCTTTGGAAGAACAGGGGTCATTCGCACCCGGTCGGCGTCCGGCCCTCGTCCCGGATCAAGTCCCCCGCCATCGAGGGAAAACCGGTCTTCCCCCTGAACGAGGACGGAAAGGTCTACTGCGGCACCTGTCACACGGCGCACAGCGTGGCCTGGGGGCCGGGAGAGAAGTCGGTCTTCCTGCGCGCCCGGAACACCGACTCAAGCCTTTGTGTTGCCTGCCACCTCGATTCGAGCACGGGCGCAAAGGAGGGGAATCATCCCGTTTTCAAGCCCCCGCGGGAAGTGTCGGCTTCCCTGCGAGAGGCGGGCGGGCGGCTCGGCGAAGGAGGGATCGTCATCTGCGAGTCGTGCCACCGGTCGCACGGCGCGCCCGAGGCCGGGATGCTGGCCGTCCGCAACGACCGGTCCCAGTTGTGCGGGGCCTGCCACGCCGACCTGGACGCGAAGGACCGGGTTGGAGCGGCCCGATCGGGAACGCACCCGGTCAACTTCCCGCTGGGCGGAGACGGTCTCGCCGATGACCTGCGCGCGCGGGGAGGCCGCCTGGGGCGGGGCGGCGAGTTGGTTTGTCAGACGTGTCACAAGGCGCATGGCGGAGAGGCGGGAGCCGGAATCCTCGTGATGAAGAACAACGGTTCCGCCTTGTGCCAGACCTGCCATGGCAAGGAGCGGAAAGTCGCCGGCGGAAAGCACGACTTGGCCGTGGCGGCGGCGGACCGGAAGAACGTGAGGGGCCAGCCGGCCAGCCGGGCGGGGGTCTGCAGTGCGTGCCATCTTCCGCACGGCGGGCAAGGTCCCAAGATGTGGGCTCGGGAAGTCGCGCGGGAAGAGGAGCCCATGGCGGCGCTTTGTCTCACCTGCCACGGACAAGGGGAATCCGGAGGCGCCAAGTCCGTCGGGCCGCACAGCCATCCCGTCGGCAGGAAAATGGAAAAAGGGGGCCCTCCTGCCGGGCTTCCGCTGTTTACGCGGGAAGGAATCAAGGCGGCGCTTCCGTCTCAGGGCGCCGTCACCTGCGCGACGTGCCACGATCCCCATCAGTGGGACCCCGCGGATGCCGGCCGTGTCGCGGGCGTGAAGGAGGAAGGGAACGGTCTGAACAGCTTCCTGCGGAAGCCCAACGATCGGGACATGAGTCTTTGCCGGGAATGCCACGAGGAGAAATGGGACTACCGGGGAACGAAGCATGACATGGCCGTCGCGGCCCCCGGGGATCGGAACGCGCGGGGTGAGACGGCCACGGAGGCCGGGCCGTGCGGGTCGTGCCACGAAGTCCACAATGGGAAGGGACCCCGCATGTGGGCCCGGGAGCCGCTTCAAGGCGTGGATCCCGTGTCATCCACGTGTCTGTCGTGCCACAACAGCGAGGGCGTGGCCAAGAAGAGTCTAATCGGCAAGCATACCCACCCTGTTAATGTCCCGCTCGGACGCGCGGGAACCGGGTCGGCCCGCGAGACGGGAGTCGCTGGGGCCGGAAAGAAACAGATTTCCGCCCTCCCCTTGCACGACGCCCAGGGCCGGCCTTCGCGGGACGGCGGAAACGTAACGTGCGGAACCTGCCACGATCCCCATCGGTGGGCCCCGTCGCCCGGAACGGGCAGCCAGGTCCAAAAGGACCCGCGGGAAGCGAAGGGAGACGGCCGAACCAGCTTCCTGCGAATGAGGGCCGGCGGAGAGGAAGGTCTTTGCCTCGCCTGCCACGGGGACAAGAGGGCCGTCGCGTCATCACGGCACGACCCGGCCGCGTCCGGTGCCCTGGAGAAGAACGCAAGGGGACAGACGGCGGCGGAGAGCGGCGTGTGCGGCGCGTGTCACTTCTCGCACAACGGCATGGCCCCGCGAATGTGGGCCCGTGAGCCGGGCCCGGGGCGCGGACCGCTGGAGGGACTCTGCACGGGGTGCCATCGGACGGGAGGAATGGCCGAGGGGAAGATCGCCGGGACAAAGAGCCATCCCCTGGCGGCCGATTCTGGGGGACTTGCGGGACGTTCCTCCCTGCCGTTGTATGACGCGGAGGGAAGAAGGAGCCATGATCGCGGACGGATGGAATGCGGAACCTGCCACGATCCCCACCGATGGGATCCGGCGGGCAAGGGAAACGCCGCGCCGGGAGGAAAAGAAGTCGACGGAGACGCTCGAAACAGCTTCTTGCGTCTGCCGGCGGCGCCCGTCCCGGTCCTCTGCAACGATTGTCACAAGGAAAAGGGGCTGGTCCAGGGGACGGATCACGATCTCAACGTGACGGGGCCGCGTTCGGTGAACGGACACGGGAAGACCGTAGAACAGTCAGGGGTCTGCGGCCAGTGTCATGCTCCTCACAACGCTCTGAGTTGGTTGTCCCTATGGGCCCGGATTCCCGGCGAAGGGGCGGACGGCATGGAGAAGCTTTGCCGGAGCTGCCACGACGCGGGCCAGGCCGCCGGAAACAAAGTCCCGCTTAAGCTTCGGCATCCGGACACGATCAAGGCGCTCTGGCGCGACGAGCGCGTGTCGCGGGGTGGATTGTTGCCGCTCTTCTCGCGGGACGGGTCTCGGAATCCGGCCGGTCTGATTACATGTCCGACGTGCCACGACCCCCACCGCTGGAGTCCATTCATGGAGGGGGGAGGCGCGGGGCGGAACGAAGAAGGAGACGCGCGGACCAGCTTCCTGCGCGGCGTGAGCGATTTCTCGATCTGCACCGACTGCCACGGTTTGGAAGGCTTGTTCCGGTACAAGTACTTCCACGGAGAGACGTCACGGAGGAAGCACCCCTTGTATCAGAGGTAACCGGGCCGGTGGATTTCAAAACGTAGCATATGCATTGGAGGCAGGAAGCGGGCGGTTGGAATCCGGGATGATCGGGTTTCTTGCCAAAAGAAGGGAGCTGGCAAAAAG
>CAKKSE010000088.1 GCA_919903025.1 Nitrospiria bacterium
GGGTCCTTCCGGCTTTTCTATGGGTATCCCCCACATCTTGTGGTTTCGGGATGCTGGCGCTTTCACCCCCCACCTTGATCCTTCCGCCTCCGGCGGAGAGGAGAGCATGGGGCATCAGTTCAGGCGGGTTCGGTGACCCGCCCTACGAAAAGCCCCGTAGGGCAGCACACCGTGCCTGCCCTCCAGGCCGCCCAAGGAAATCATCCCCCCCCCTCGATGGGAGGGGGAGGGGATGGGGGTGACGAGGAGTGACGACGACCCACAAGATCTCGGGGCTACCCACACAAAACCCTGAAGCGCCTATTTGGGAACATTCGTCTCGCCACTCAAAAAATTATATTCGGCAGGCGCCCCGCCTGTCAATCGGGGCAAGGCAGGGAGGGCAACGCGCCGGAAAAAAGGGGGGCCGTGGATCTTGACCACGGCCCCCCTTCTCGCGTTCCGGAGCGGCCGCCGCGCTACTTCTTGATGGCCGCGTCCAGCTTGGCGGCGGCCTTCGCCGCGATCGTGACTTCCTTCTCGGTCTCGCCGAGGGTCTCGTGCCAGACCTTGACCTTGTACTTGCCGGGCGGGATGTTGTCGATCTTGAAGCTCCCCTTGGCGTCCGTCACGGCGTAGTAGGGGGAGTCGTGGACGACGATCCAGGCCTTCATCCAGGTGTGGCCCGCGTCGCACTTGACGTCCATGACGCCCGCCTTCTTCAGGTCCTTCGTTACTTTCTGGCCCTTGTTCGGCAGGGCGACGTTGAAGGTCGTGATCTTGCCGCCGATGTAAGCGTGAGAGTTGTGGAGGATCGGGTCGGAGTTCTTGATGTCGATCTTGGATCCGACCATGGCGGCCTGGACGTGGGGGACAAAGACGCACTGCGCGTTGTCGAGGACGGCCGGCTTGGTGTCGGCCTTCTTGCCCTTTGCGATCCCCTGGATCGTGACGACGGCGCCCTCGATCTTGTTGTCCTTGACCTTGCCCGACTCGTCGGGGACCGTCTTTCCGCAGACGTCGTCGTTCTTCGTGACCTTGAGCGTGCCCGCTTTTCCGGGGCCTCCGGTGATCGTTCCGGACAGGCTTCCGCCGTCCTTGACGTCCGCCCCCTCGTAAGCGAGGGCGGGGCTTGCTGTCAGAAAGAGAGCCGCGATCGCTCCCATCGTGAACCTTGAAGCGTTCTTCATCGTTCAACCTCCTTCTTCGTGATTGGGGGGATCCTCCGCCCCCCGGGTTTCTCTCGCCCCGTTGGCTTGGTCAGGAGCGCCGAACGCGGCGAACGATCCATCCCTGCGCTGCGACGGCGCCAACCACCGCCAGGACCGTGTAGAGGTAGACGGACACGGGCGTCGGTTTTTCGAGCGTGAGCCAGTACCAGGTGGTGACGCCCTTCTTGGGTCCTTCCTCGCCGTTTCCGCCGTCCCAGACCTGGAGAGCCACGGGGATGAAAACGCCGGGAGCGAAGGAAACGGCGCCCTTGGGACGGTCCTTGAGGGAGTATTTGACCAGGAGTTTGTACTCCCCTTTTTTGTACGAGGCAACGGTTTTTGTGAACGTCCCGGGCTTGGGATTAGGGCCGGCGGCCTTGAGTCCCTTGCCGAGAAGCTCGACGGCGCCGGCCGCGCCATGCTTCCAGAGCCAGAGCATGACGGGATTTTCTTCGTCTCCGTCCAGGAAGTAGGGCTTGGTTCCGGCTTCTCCTTCGCGGGCGGGGAACTGAACGGCGAAGGCGTCGACGGCGGCGCCGTCCTTCGATTCGGTGGGATCGCTCCACCGGATCAGGAAGGCGATCTCGTCGTCGTTGTAGAGCGACCGGACGAATGCGGCCGTCACCATCGGCGTGAAGTGGCGGGGTTCCTCGACGATCTGGGGCATGAAGGGCAGGAATCCTTCGCGGGCATTCTTCCACGCCGCCGCCTCGGGATCGTCGGGGATCGGTCCCTTGACGGGGGCGGAGCTGAGGAGCGTTGCCACGGACGGGTCCTTCGCCGGCGCCATGCTCCTGACGTAGTTGGCCAGGTGCCAGCGATCCTCGTCGGAGTTCGTGTCGGCGTAGGATGGCATCGGCGTTCCGTTCAGGCCGGTCGTGAAGTTCCGGAAGATGTCCAGGTGCGTGGCGCCGCCCCGGTAAGTCCACGGCTGGGTCAGGTCGGACGCGCGGATCGGGTTCCCCCAGTCGTCCTTGAGGTCCTTGGCCGATGGGCCGTCGCCGCGTCCTTCATCGCCGTGACACTCCCAGCACTTGAGGTCCTTGTACAGTTTCGCGCCCTTCTCGATGCTCTCCTTGCTCGGGGAGATCTGCTTGGCGATCTCGATCTTCTTGGGCTTCGCGTCCTTGAACGCGTCGGAGAACGTTTTGAGGTAGTGCGTGACCGCCCACATCTGCTTCTCGGTCAGGGCGTGCTTCCAGGGCGGCATCGACGTGCCGGGAAACCCTTCCGCGACGGACTTGTAGATATCCTCGTCGAGGGGCGGGTCGCCCGAGGGCGTGAACCGGAACTTGTACGCCCCGGACGTGAAGTCGCGGGGACGGGGAAGCTGGTACTTGGCGCCGGGTCCGTCGCCGGCCCCCTTCTCGCCGTGGCACCACGCGCAGTACTTATCATAGATCTTCTTCCCTTCGTCGACCGAAGGTGCGTCGGCCGCGGTCTTCTTCGCCGGTTCCTGCGTGTGGGCGGGCGCGGCCAGGAGAACGGATACGAGAACGGCGAGCCCGAGCACGCCCAGACCACCGCCGGCAAGGATCTTCTTCGACATTGGATTTACGGCCCTCCGGATCATGGCTTATTCCCAGCGGCGGGGCTTGTGGCCCGTGAAGTCGTACATGAAGAGAATGACCTGCCAGACCTCTTGCTCGGAGAGGATCGGTTCCCAGGCCGGCATGGCCGAGTCCCAGGGCGTTCCCTCCGTCGGGAGGCCGGGACCGCCCTTCATGATCCGCCAGAATAGGAACGATTCCTGGAGCATGGCGATCGTTCCCACGTCCTGGAAGTTGGCCGGAGGCGGGTTGATGAAGTCGGCGTAGGGTCCCTTGCCGTCGAGAAAGTCGCCGTGGCAGTAATAGCAGTTTTCGATGTAGACGTCCGCCCCCGCTTTGACGTGCTTGGCGAGGTTGGCCGTGTCCTTCCGGAGGGGGTTTTCGAGCGTACGAAGGTCGTACGTTTTTCCCCGGACGTTGATCGATCCGGGAGGGGCGGGGTGGACCGACCGCACCGTTATGGGAGGTTCGATCTTGGGGACGGTTTTGTCGTAGACGATGTAGCCCGCGACGAGCGGAATGGCGATCATGAAGGCCCATCGGACGATCTTCCAGCGGTCGTCCCGGATGACGGTCAGGATCGGCCGGAGAAACTCTTCGAGCGATTCATTGTCCAGGGAAACGTAGAGGAGGACGGCTGACACCGTCACGACCATGAACATGAAGAGGATGCTGGCCGGGATCGGCGGCCGGATGCCGTACTGGTAGACCAGGTACGATCCCAGCGTGATCAGGACAGCCTGTAGAAAGAGCGGAATGCGGCGTTTCCTCTTTTCAGTCGCGTGTTCCATCAGGACCTCGGTCGGGAGATTGGAAATTGTAAATTGGAAATTGTAAATTGGAAATTGAAAGACGCGGGGAGGCAAGCCCGCCTTCGCAATTTCTCGCTCTTCGCCATGCGCTCCGCGCTTCTCACTTTCCGCCCTTCAGTCCCGCCAAGTAGTCCACCATCCGCTCGATCTCCTTGGCTGGGACCTTTTGTCCGTAGTCGCCGGGCATCACAGGGGGGTACCCTTCGGCGATGACCTTGGCCGGCTCGACGATCGCCTCCTTGATGTAGGTCTTGTCCTTTTTCCCGCCGATGTCGGAGAGCGGCGGGCCGACGAGCCTGGCGGTCCCCTTCATGTCGTGGCACGTGTTGCACTGGTACTTGACCATCAGGCCTTCGGGCCCTTCGACCGGCTTCTCGACCTTCGCCCGGGACGTTTCGGCGACGGCGAACTTGGTCTTGCCGTCCACGGTGACCTTCCCCCCGAGCGACTGGAGGAATGCGACGACGGCAAGGATCTCGCCGTCGGAGAGGGCGATCGGGTTCTTGTAGACGGCCGGCATGGTCGGCGTGTATCCGTCCACGACGTGGGCGTTGGGATCGTAGAGCGATTCGGCGAGGTAGTCGACGGCGCTCATTCCCGCCTTTCGCTTGGCGGCCAGGCCGCCCGCATTGGCGAGGTCGGGGGCGCGGTCTCCCTTGGTCCCCATCGTGTGGCAGAGGGTGCACTGGCCCTTCGCGAAGAAGATCTTCTTGCCGAACTTCACGAGATCGTCGGACGTCGTCTCGGGCTTGATGAGATCGCCGATGTCCTCCGGCGGCTTCGAGATCACTTGGGGGATCGAGTTCGAGTACCAGGTGTATGCCCCCGTGACGGCGAGGCTGAAGAGCATGACCTTGATGAAGACCTTGAACATTCAACCCTCCCGGGCGTTAGCAGGGTGTTGAAAAACACCCTGCGAGTGCAATCCATGGATGGATTGCCAAA
>CAKKSE010000089.1 GCA_919903025.1 Nitrospiria bacterium
TCGGACGAGGATAAGGACAAGGCCCAGCCGCTCATGCTCAAAGTGGAGCCGAAGGAGAAGATGAAGAACATCCAGGGGGAGGAGGAGGACGTCGACTTCTGGAAGAAACACATGGACGTGGCCGTCTTCGCGATGGCCGGGCAAGACAAGGTGAAGCCCATTCTGATGGGCCACCAGTACACCGATCCCTACACGTCGGAAAGCCGGCAGGTTTTTAAGGACCCCCTTGGGAATCCCGTCGCCTCCATGTTTACGTACGGCCAGGTTCGGGTCTTCAACCAGCGGAGCGAGGACCTGTTCACTCCGGACTGGAAGGCGGCGCTGGTTAAGTTCGACATGCACGAGCGGTACGGCGAAGGAATTCTGGGCGGGATCAGCGGGATCCTGGACAAGCTCTTCCTGCACTGAGGCGGCGACGATGAAGCGAAAGAGGGTTTCGGAACGAGGTTCCGCGCTGGTTGAGATGGCCGTCATTCTTCCGATCCTCGTGCTCCTCATCCACGGAATCTTCTACTTCGGCCGGGGATACGTGAACAAGGAGAAGGTCGAAATGGCCGCCCGGTTCGCCGCGTGGGAGAAGATCGCCCGGCCGGGGGACACGGTGGAGATGGTGAAGGACGCTATTACGGAGAAGTACTTCAGAGGAGAGACGATCCAACTCCGCTACATCAGCGACCAGGAAGAGTGCCGGAACGCTGCCCGGGCCGCCGCAGGGGGGAGCGCAGGGACGGGGGAGGCGATCGATGCGGCCCTCGGAATTCTCTCGGGCATTGGCGGGCTTCAGTGCGCGGAGGTCAAGTACACGTACAACCCCGCGCCTTGGGGCATTCCGACGTACGAGCTTCCGTCCCGGCCCCAGCCCCTCTTTTCTCCGATCGAGGTGAAGGCCGTGCACGCCGTCCTGGGGGACTACTACTCCGTCCAGGAACACAGAGACAGGGCGCTTTACGATCCTGCCGGAGCCCTAGTGGAAGGGATCAAGGGATTGCTTGGATTCGACTAGGAAGGGGTGACCATGGCTTTCCGCAAGATTCTTCGCATTCTCTTGGCAGGGGGCGTGATTGCCCTTCTCCTGGGCGTTGGCCTTCGCTACGGTCCCGGTGCCCGGCCGGCCGACGCGGCGATCTTCGAGAAGCTGGAGATGCTCTGGCCGCAGATCCCCGCCTTTGCGGACGCTCCCGGGAAGTTTTCTCCGCCCCGAGATGTCGTCCTGAACGGCAACCGGCTCCAGTACACCGTCGGCCACGTCGAGGCCCCCGTCAAGGACGTGCTCGATTTCTACACCAGCCTCTACGAGACGAAGAGCGGGCGGGTTGTCCCTCCCGCCGAGATGGAGAAGCTCAGGGCGATTCCCGATCCGGACCTCAAGCCGCTCATCGAGGAGATCGGGCGTGTCGACCGCTTCATGTCGAAGTACGCGGGAAGGGTCCTTCGCCAGGAGGGTCCTAAGGGAGGATTCGTCGCCATTCTGGATCCGGGGGCGGGAGAGCGGGGGGATTGGGGCGAGCGGCTCAAGAAGAGACTCACGAGCTTCCGCGAATCCGGCAACCTGGGAGAGATGGGAATCGGCAAGGCCATCTTTGTTCACCGAAGCGGCGAGAACCGGAGCGTGGTCCTCACGATCTGGCTCGACAAGGACTTCTCCGTCCGGAGCCTGAAGGGGAAGCCGGGCGAGGACCTGCCTGGGTCCGATGAGCCTGAAGTCCCGCGGTATCCGGGATCGACCCGTCTTTTTTCCATGCAGGAAAAGGGGGAGGCTTGGAAGACGCACACGCTGGTCTACGAGAGCCCGGACGACATCACCGCCCAGTACCTCCACTTCAAGGCGCAGATGAAGGCGCTTGGGTGGGGGGAAGCCCCTCTCCCGGATGCGGCCGCCTCGACGACCGGACCGAAGGGAGAGCAGGTTCGCGTGCTGATCTTTACAAAGGGGAAAAAGGAGTGCGCGGTCACTCTGCAGGAAGACCGGAAGAAAGGGAACGTGAAAGCCGTGATCGCGCACCGGATCGGACTTTCTTGAGACGCCTGCCATTCTTGACTGAGGAGGGCTAAATCGAATGGACAAGAAACCGTACATTGCGCTGGGGGTGGCGGTCGTCCTGGGAATCGTGGCGGTCCTGATGACGAGCGTTTACCTGGACCGCCAGAGGAAGGTCATCTTCCGGGGGACGACGCCCGTGAAGGTCGTCGTGGCGAAGAAGGAGATCAAGCCGGGGACGCCCCTCGACCGGAACTCGATCGATCTGTTCGACGTCCCCGAGAAGTACGTCCGGACGGGCGCGATCACGCCGAAGGACCTTGATCTGGTCCTGGGGCAGAAGGTCGCCAATCCGCTCCGGGCGGGAGACCCGATTCTCTTCATGGACCTCGGCCAGGCCGGCAAGGGGACGGAGCGGCTCCGTCTTCAGGACATCGTGAAGCCGGGCGAGCGGGCCCTCTCGATGCCAGTGGACGAGCGATCCAGCGTCTCGGGGCTCATCCGCCCGGGCGATCACGTCGACATCCTCGGGACCTTCACGGACCCGCACAAGAAGGAGCGGACCACCGTTACGGTCCTGCAGAACGTCACCGTCCTCGCCGTGGGCGGTCAGCTCGCAGGCGAATATCAGGGGACCAAGAGCGCGAAGTACAGCACGGTCACGTTCCTCGTCACGCAGGAGGAGGCCGAGATCCTCACGTTCGCCCTGGGGGCGGGGGGGAACCTCACCTACCTTCTCCGCCACCACTCGGACGTGGAGACCCTCTCGCAGACGCCGAAAGTGAGCCTCGATACGATTCTGAAGACGGAAGTCCGGAACGATCTGCAGAAGAAGCGAAACGACAGGATTCAAGTCATCCGGGGCGGCAAGTCCTAGCCGCCCGTCACAAGGGGGTTCAATCATGTTGACGCACAGGGTGTTCAAGCACGGAGTCTTCGCGGTTGCGCTTGCGTTCGCCATGTTGACGGCCGGCGCCGCGGCACACGCCCAGGAGACGGTCCAAATCTCCATCGGCCAGCAGAAAACGATCAAGGTCTCGGGCCTCCAGCGGGTTGCGATCGCCGATCCCAAGGTGGCCGAAGTGAGCGTTCTCGGGAAGGGGGACCAAGTCCTCATCGTCGGAAAGTCGGTGGGCTCGACCGATCTTACGCTCTGGACGAAGGCGGGAGAGGTCCACTACACGGTGGACGTGGCCGCCAAGGACCCCAAACAGCTTCTCTCCGAGCTGAAACAGCTCCTGGCCGGGATCGAAGGGATCACCTTCCGGACCGTGGGGGCGAAGGTGGTCATCGACGGCCGGATCCTGACGCTCGAGGACCAGGAGCGGATCACGAAGGTCGTCTCGCTTTACGGCGACCAGGTGGTCACCTTCGCCAAGGCCGACAAGGAAATGAGGAACGTGGTCGCGGACCAGATCAACAAGTCGCTCGAAGCGAGCGGGATCGCGGGCATCAAGGCGCGGTCGGTCGGGAAGTCGCTCCTCCTCGAGGGCGCGGCGCCCACGCCGGAGGCCGCGAAGCGGGCCCACCAGATCGCCCTCTCCATCGCGCCCGATGTCCAGAACCTTGTCAAGATCGGCGCGGGCAAGGACATGATCGTGATGGACGTGAACTTCGTCGAGATCCGGTCGAGCGACATCAAGAACTTCGGAATCAAGTGGCAGGACGCCCTCTCCGCCGCGGGGACGGTCACGCTCAAGAAGGACATCTCGGGCGGGGGATGGGTGGGGAACATCGGAATCGTCTCGGGCCTCGCCAACGCGATCAAGATACAGCAGGCGAAAGGGACCGCGCGCATCCTGTCCAATCCCAAGCTGGTGGCGCAGAGCGGGGCGTCGGCCGAGTTCCTGGCCGGCGGGGAGATCCCCATCCCTCTGATCACCGCCCAGAGCAGCACGGTCCAGTACAAGAAGTACGGGATCATCCTGAACATCAAGCCGGTCCTGGAGGACGGGAACGTGGCTTCGGAGATCACCGTGGAGGTTAGCACGCTGGATCCTTCCGTCTCCGTGGGCGGCGTGCCAGGTTTTCTGAGCAGGCGGATCAGCACCTCGATCAGCGTGAGGCCCGGGGAGAGCGTCGTCCTGGGCGGCCTGATCGACCAGGCTTCCAGCAAGGACGTGGACAAGGTCCCGGGCATCGGGAGCATCCCGATCCTCGGCGAGCTGTTCAAGTCCCGCGGCTTCCAGGCGCGCGAGTCGGAGCTCCTCGTTTTTGCCACGCCGACCCTCTCGTCGGTCGACCAGGACCGCCAGAAGATCGACGAGATGAAGGGGAAGTACCAGGACAGGGCGAAAGACATCAAGATCAAGATCCTCGACTAAGAACGGAGGCGGACGCGCTGTGCCGGGAATCAAGCTCCAGATCGTTGACCGCCAGGCCCATTCGGTGCAAGAGAAGGAGTTCTCGAAGCCCGAGATCTCCATCGGCAAGGTTGAGGGGAACGACATCATCCTGAACATGCCGAAGGTCTCCCGCCAGCACTCGAAGATCGAATGCCGGAACGGGGACTTCGTGCTCGTGGACCTGGGGAGCACGAACGGGACTTTCTGCAACGGCCGAAAGATCGCTGAGCCCGTTCGGCTCTCGGCCGGGGACCGGATCGGGATCGCGGATTTCACCATCCTGGTCGTTCAGGTCGGGGACCACGAGGCCCCCCGAGCCGCCCCAGCCCCCGAGGTCAAGCCTGCGCCCGCGCCTCCTCCACTTAAGGAATCGAAGGCGGACGCGTTCCACCGCCGTCTGTCCAAGGAGCAGAAAGACCAGTACCGAGAACTGAAGAACGAGATCCACAAGCGGCTGTTGGAAGCGATGGACCTCCGGCGGACGGACGTGAGCAAGATCCCCGAGGCGGAGCTCCGGACCAAGACCGAGACAGCCATCGGGGAGATCGTCACGGGGATGCGCGCGGGGTTTCCGCCCTTCGTGGACGAGTCGATCCTCAAGAAGGAGATCATCGACGAGGCGCTGGGGCTCGGACCTCTGGAGGAGATCCTGGCGGACGAAACGATCAGCGAGATCATGGTGAACCGCAAGGACCAGATCTACATCGAGCGAGGGGGGCGGATCGAGCTGTCGCCGAAGTCCTTTTCCAGCGACATCGCGGTCCGGAACGTCATCGAGCGGATCGTGGCGCCGCTCGGGCGGCGGATCGACGAGAGCTCGCCTCTCGTGGACGCCCGGCTCAAGGACGGCTCCCGCGTGAACGCCATCATCCCGCCGCTCGCCCTCAAGGGGCCCTGCATGACGATCCGGAAGTTCGCTAAAAAGCCGCTCAAGGTCGAGGATCTGGTCCGCTTCGGGACCCTGACCGACCAGATGGGTTTCTTCATGAAGCTCGGCGTTGCGTCCCGCCAGAACATCGTGGTCTCGGGGGGGACGGGGTCGGGGAAGACCACGCTCCTCAACGTCGTCTCCTCCTTCATCCCGGGGGGAGAGCGGATCGTCACGATCGAGGACTCGGCCGAGCTCCAACTCCCGCAGGAGCATGTCGTCTCGCTAGAAGCCCGCCCGCCGAACATCGAGGGGAAGGGAGCTATTACGATCCGGGACCTCGTGAAGAACGCCCTGCGGATGCGCCCGGACCGGATCGTCGTGGGGGAATGCCGCGGCGGCGAGGCGCTGGACATGCTTCAGGCGATGAACACTGGCCACGATGGGTCGATGACGACGGGGCACGCGAACACGCCGGAGGACATGGTCGCCCGCTTGGAGACGATGGTCCTCATGTCCGGGATGGACCTTCCGGTGCGCGCCATCCGGGAGCAGATCGCGGGAGCGGTGCACCTGATCGTCCAGCTCACGCGCTTCGGATGCGGGTCGCGGAAGATCACCCACATCGCCGAGGTGGTCGGGATCGACGAGGGGAACGTCGTCCTCCAGGACATCTTCTACTTTCGCCAAACGGGATTCGACGAACGGAACAAGGTAAAGGGATACTTTGTGGCGACGGGTTACATTCCGCACTTCATGGAAGAGATGGCCGAGCGTGGCATCCCGCTGGATCTCAGCATGTTCAAGAGCAACTAAGGGGGGGCCGTGAAGATCATCATTCTATTGCTCGTGTTCCTGATGGCGGTGGCTGGAGGGTTCGGGGCTCTCCTGGTCGTCCAACAGCGGTACGGGACGTACGAACAGCGCGTGGCCGCGCTGTCGGCGGGGCAGTTGAAGGAGATGTTCGTCTTCATGTCCCCGCAGACGATCATCTATCTAAAGCTCGCCGCCGTGGTCGTGATGGCGCTGATCGGGTTGGCCTGGACGGGTTCCTTCACATACGGCCTGCTCTTCGCGGGCGCGGGGTACGGCATCCCCCAGCTTGCGATCTGGTGGAAGAAGAAGAAACGCCTGGAGAAGTTCGAGGAACAGCTCCCCGAGGCGATGCAGAACCTCTCGAACGGGATGAAGGCGGGATTCACGATCGTCCAGGGCATCGAGAACATGGTCTCCGATCTGGCGCCGCCGATCTCTCAGGATTTCGGCCTGGCCATGCGGGAGTACCGGATGGGCCTCCAGCTCGACGAAGCCCTCCAGCACATGACCCAACGGGTGCCCAGCCCAGACCTCAATCTCGTCGTGACCGCGATCAATATTACGCGCACGATGGGCGGGAACCTGCCCGAGATGCTGGAGAAGATCGCGTTCACGATCCGCGAGCGCCGCCGGATCGAGGGGAAGAACCGCGCTCTCACCTCCCAGGGGAAGCTCCAGGGGATCGTCGTGGGGGCGCTTCCGGTCGCCCTTGGGGCCGTCTTCTACGTCATGGACCCCAAGATGATGTCGTACATGTGGAACACGGGGATCGGCCTCTTGCTCCTGTTCATCATCGGCGTTCTGGAAATCCTGGGCTTCGTCTTCATCCGCAAGATCATCAACATTGACGTGTGAGGGTGCGATGGATACCGTTGCGTGGATGCTGGTCTACGTTCCCATGTTCTTCTCGGCCGCTCTCTTCGGCTACGGGTTCTACATGCTGAGGCGGGAGACGGCCGAAGCCCCGTCGCGGCTCAAGACATCCAAGGATGTTCCCCCGGCGCTCCGGGTACTCGCGCCCATGATCCAGAGGCTCACGCTTCTCAACCGGAAGATCGAGAACAGCCGGTTCAAGGCGCATCTCGAATCGATCGGGAGAAAGCTCGAGATGGCCGGACGCCCGTTCAGCCTCCAGCCTCTCGAATTCGTCGGCCTCCAGCAGGTTTCGGTAATTCTCTTCGTTCTTCTCGGCGGAATGGCGATGGCGACGATCGGGTTCCTCAACGCGGCGTCCGTCCTGGTCCTGCTCCTCATGGGCGCGGTTCTGCCCCGGGTCTGGCTCTCCGAGACGATCAACGCGCGGCACAAGTCGATCGCTCGATCTCTTCCCTACGCCACGGACCTTCTCACGCTCTGCGTCGAGGCCGGGCTCGACTTCATGGGGGGCGTCAAGACGGTCGTCGAGAAGGGGAGGCGGGGTCCCCTGAATGAAGAGTTCTATCAGGTCCTCCAGGAGATCAAGATGGGAAAGACGCGCCGGGAGGCGCTGGAGGACATGGCCCGAAGGATCAATTTGCAGGGCGTCAGCGCGTTCGTGTCCGCTCTGGTCCAGGCGGATAAACTGGGAACGCCCCTGGGAGAGGCTCTGCGAATCCAGAGCGAGCAGAGGCGGACGGAGCGGTTCCAGCGCGCGGAGAAACTCGCCCAGGAGGCGCCGGTCAAAATGATGTTTCCCCTCCTCGCGTTCATCTTCCCGGCGGTTTTCATCGTGCTCCTCGGCCCGATCGTCCTCAAGTGGGCGTTCGAAGGCTCCATGTGAGGGTGTGGCGTCAAGGGTCCGAATCGAGATCGCCGCAACCGGGAGACCGGTCGCCGGCGAAGCCTGGACCGCGGCCAACGCCTGGGAGCGGATGGTGGGGCTTCTGGCGACGGAACGGCTTGGGCCGGGCCAGGGGCTCCTGCTGGCTCCGTGCGGGAGCGTTCACACCTTCGGCATGAGATTTTCCATTGACATTTTGTTCCTGGACAGGCAGAACCGGGTGCTGGCCGTGGCGCGCGACGTCGGTCCCTGCCGCGTTCGCGTCGGGCCCCGCGGCGCCCGATCGGTCCTGGAACTCGCGGCGGGCGCGGCCTCCGCGGCCGGCGTCCGGGAAGGCGACGCTCTGAGACTTGTTCCTCGCTAGCAGGGTGTTGAGAGGCGTTTTCCGCCGCTCCCCCGCGCGGGGGAGCGGCGCTTTGCTCTCATGGGGATAACAGTGCAGACGAGGATATCGGAGGGCTCTCGTGGATGACGTGAAGGCGTTCTCGCTCGAGGTGGTCAAGGGGGTCCGAGTCGGAGAGGTCTTTTCGTTTTCTCAGGAGGTCGTCCGCCTGGGCCGAAGCGCCGAGAACGAACTCGTCGTGAACGATTCGGCCGTCTCCCGACAGCACGCGGAGATCGCCCGGGACCCGCACTCGAACCGGTGGCGCGTTCGAGACTTGGGGAGCCAGAACGGGATCTTCGTGAACGGGGTCAAGATTGTCGAGCGCGATCTCGAGAGCGAAGACCGCGTCGGAGTGGGAGAGCACGAATTCCGGTTCGTCTGCGCAGTTTCTCCCGCGGCCGCCTCCGAGCCGGATCGCACGGTTGCCGTTCCCGCGGCCGGCGTCGTTGGAGGCGGTCAGAAACCGGTTTCTAAGGGAAAAGAAGCCGCCCCGAAAGCTGTGGCGGGCGGGAGCCTGTTTCGCAAGCCGCTCGTCCTGGGGGCGGCCGGTCTTGTTCTCCTGCTCCTGATTCTCGGCGTCTTCCTGAAGCTCTCGTCGAAAGGGCCGTCGGGGCCGTCGCTTCCTCCCCAATCGAGGGAACCCGTCTCCCTCCCGGCTTCGGGCGCGTTCGGATTCATCCCGTTCAAGGGCGCGGACAAGTCGCACGCCGACAAGATCGATTTTACGTTCGTGGCGAAGAGCAAGAAACTGGAGATGACCTATTCCACGGCCGGCATCGAGAGGCCTGGAGAGGTCGTCATTTACCTGAACGGGTTCAAGATCAGCGAGGCGGACATAAAGACGGAGTGGACGTTTCCGCGGACCGTTCCTCTCCCGTCGGAGTACGTCATCCTGAACGGAACGAACACGCTGACCTTCGACAGCACGCTGAACCCTCCGCAAGTCGACCCGTGGGCCGTGCGACAGGTCTCGGTCGTGGACTTGGGGGCCGATCCGTGCGACGAGGCCAAGGGCGCGGAGCTTTTCAATCTCGGAAGGACCAAGGTTGAAACCAAGCTCGTCGCCCCGGACAACCTTGTCCGCGGGTACGACGCCTTGCGGCAGGCCATGCGCCATTGGGAGCAATGTCCGGCGCGGCCGGCCGACTACGCCAAGGCCGAGGAGATGACGGTCTCCGTCCGACAGGAGATAGACGAGAAGATCAAGAAAATGCTTCTGGACGCGGAGAGCGCGACTCGGATCGAGCAGTACAGAAGCGCCCTCCAGACCCTCGCGGAACTCGGGAAGATGTTCCACGATCCGGCCGATCCCCGGCTGATCTTCGTCAACGAGAAGGGCGAGCGCACGTACGGCATGCTCCAACAACATGGAAAGAAGAAGAGGTAGCGCGTGATCAAACTTGTGGAAAGAAAGGAAGGAGGACAGCAGGGGTTCTCGGCGGCGGTCGGCGACCGGCTGAGCGTGGGTCGGTCGGCGGACAACGGTCTTCACCTTGACGATCGGAGCGTGTCCTCCCATCACGCCGAGATCCTCGTGGAAGGCGGGAGACCGGTTATCCACGACCGCGGGAGCACGAACGGGGTGTGGGTGAACGGAGAGCGGGTTCAGAGCCGGGAGATCCAGGTGGGCGACGTCGTGAAAATCGGCGTCTACGAGATGATCGTGTTGGAGGACCGGCCCGAGACGGCGGTGGAAAAGACGATCCTGATGGGGCCGGGGGAGGCGGAGGCTGTACCCGCCGGAGCGATGGGCGCGGCGGCCGAAGGCGAACGGACGCTCTCGGGCGAGAGCACGTCTCCCGAAATCAAGGCTGTCCCCTCGGGCGACGCGACCATGTTCGTGGGGGAAGCGCCGCTTCCGCCGCCGTTCGGGCGGCTCGTTTGTCTCGACGGATCGGAAGCCGGAAAGGAGCACGTTCTCGGGGAAGGAGCCGCGACCGTGGGCCGCGGCGAGGACAGCTTGATCCGCGTGAACGACGAGTCGATCTCCCGCCATCATGCCGAGATCGCGCGGGACGCGGCCGGCGTTTATACTCTGGTCGACAAGGGCAGCCGCAACGGAACGTTCGTCGGCGGGACCCGTGTGGACTCTCTTGTTTTGAAGGGGGGAGAGGAGATCGTCTTCGGGACCGTGCGGTTCCGGTTCATCGCGCCGGGCGAGATCTTTGCCCGCACGGGACCGGAACCAGCCGGGAAGGCGGCCGTTCCTCCTCCGCCAGCCAAGCCGTCCGCCCCGGGAAAGAAGAAGGGCATGATTCTCGTCGGGGGGATCGGCGGCGGCGTGCTCCTGCTTCTCCTGCTCTTGCTCCTGCTGGGTCCTTCCAAACCTCCCTCGAAGCCTCCCGCGGGGCCGGCCCAGAAGCAGGCCAAGGCGCCGCCAGCCGGCGCTCCCGCTCAGCCGGGACCGGGGCCGACGGCCCAGGGGGAGGATTCGAAGCAGAAGATGAGGGATCTTTACCAGCAGGGGATCCAGGCCGCCAAGGAGAGAAAGTGGGACGAAGCGCTCAAACTGTACGATCAGGCCCTCGCCCTCGATCCGGCTTTTCCTCTCGCGAAGGCGGCCCGGGCCGAGGCCGAGCGCGACCGGCAGGTCCACATCAAGATGGCCGAGGTGAACCAGCTCCTGGGACAGCAGAAGTTCGAGGAAGCGGTGACGCTCGCCCAGGCGCTTCCGCCGAGTTCGACATTCGACAAGGAGATCGTCCTGCTCCGAAAGCGGGTGAAGGACGAGATGATCAAGACCAGCCTCTCAAAGGCGGAGGCGCACATCAAGGAGAAGAAGTTCCAGGAGGCGCGGCAGGCCATTGAGGCGGCTGAGACCGCGGACCCGTCGAGCGAGAGCGTCAAGCGGCTCAAGGCCGACCTGGCTTCGGCGGAAACCGAACAGAAACGGGCGGCCATCAGAGTCAAGAAGGTGGCCGATGACCAGGCGGGGGCGCGGCGGGGACGCTGGATGGACGCCTATATGAAAGGGTACCTCGCCGAGGCCGCAGAGCATCTCAGGCGGGGCGGGGACGAGAAGACGGCCGCGAAGGCGGACCAGGTCAAGAGCTCCTACGAGAGGGGTCTTGCCGCGTATCAGGAGGGGAGGCTCGCGCAGGCGTACGGGGAGTGGGACAGGACCCTTCAGATCGACCGGGAGATCACAAGGGGCGGGAAGCAGCGAAGCTTCGTCTCCAAGGAAATCGGCCGAATCATGGCGAAGGAGTACCTCTCCCGGGCGAAATCGGCGGTCGACCAGAAGGAGTACGAGACGGCGTCCAAGAACTGGCAGAAGGCGCTGGCCGTCGACCCGGGGAACCCGGAGGCCGAGGCCGGCCTTGGGAAGCTGAAGGGGATCGCCCAAAAACTCTATGAGGAGGGATACGTTCTCGAGTCGGTGAACCTCCCGGCCGCGCTGGCCAAGTGGCGGCAGGTCATCTCGATCGTTCCCGCAAGCGACCCCAACCACAGGAAGGCCGCGGAGAAACTCAGGAAGCACGAAGGGAACCAGGGGTAGATGAGAAGACCCTTCGTCTCCCGGTCTTCCCGGGTCCATTTTCTGGCTCTCGGCGTCGCGATCATTGTTCTGGGTTGTCAGAGCGCGGGAGACCGGGAGACCGGAGAAGGCGGCCGCTGGGAGGCCGCCGAGGTCCTTTACCAGCAAGGCCAGTACGAGCAATCGCTCGCCGTTCTCCGCGAGATCCTTCTCGAGGACCCGAAGCACGTGAACGCAAATTTCAGGTCCGGGGTGATCCACCACCGGGCGGGGAGGTTCAGGGATGCTGTTGCATTCTACCAGCGGACCGTTGAACTGAAGCCCGACCATCTGAAGGCCCATTACAACCTGGGGCAGATCTTTTCCAAGGACACGATCGACCTGAAGTCAGCCCAGGATCATCTCAAGCGTTTCCTGGCCCTCGGCCCACCCCCCGACCTCAAGTCCGAGGCGGAGAGAATGCTCGCCTCCATCGAGGCACAGCTCGTCAAGCTCAGGTCCGGACCGGGAGGGCTTCCGTCTGCAACGACGCCGGGCCGTTTCCCCGCGGAGGATGCGAAAGCGCCGCCTCAGTCGCTCCCCGGCACCCTGAAGACGAAGAAGGCCAAGGATCGCGTGGCGGCCAAGACGGGGAAGAGTGCGAGGCCGGAGGCGATAAGGCCTCGCGGCGCCGCGCAGGAACTGCAGGCCCTGGCCTGGGTGAGCCGCGGAGACGCGGCGGGTGCTGTCGACGAAAAGATCTCAGCTTATCGAGAGGCCGCACGGATCGATCCTTCGCTTGACGAAGCCCATGCGAAGCTAGGGAAGACGTATCAGGCCAAGGGGATGTTGCGGGAGGCAGAAGCCTCAATGCGGGAAGCCGTGAGACTTCGTCCGTCCTCCCCGGCCGCTCACGAGGGACTCCTGGACGTTCTGGAGGACCAGGGCCGAAAAGCGGACGCGCTCGCGGCCGCCCGCCAATACGCCCGTTCGCGGCCGGATGTTGCCGCCTCCTGGGAACGGCTGGGAGGGCTTGAAGCCCGAGCCGGGAACGCGAAGGGGGCGGCGGACGCGTTCCAGAAGAGTCTCCAAATCGACGCTTCGAGGGTTTCCGTCCACTATCAGCTCGGGGTCCTCTACGACAAATCCCTGAAAGCTCCGGACAAGGCGAGAATCCACTACGAGAAGTACCTGCAGATGGCCCCCAACGGTCCGGAAGCCAAGACGGTCCGAAAAAGGCTTCGCGACCTCTGAGAAGGAGCCTCTGACGTGACCCTCCTTCCGCGCGCCTCGATCGAATGCGTCGCCGGGCCGCAGCGCGGCCGGATTGTCCGCGTTGATGTCGAGCCGTTCTCCATCGGCCGATCGGAGGACAACGCGCTGGTTCTTCCGAAGCCTTCGGTTCCGGAGCACATGGCTATCCTCGCGCGCGGCGCGGACCGCCGATGGAGGATCCAGGTTGTCGATCCGTCATCCAGTGTCCGGATCGGCGGGACGGAAACCAGGGACGGCTTCCTCCGGGACGGGGACCTCGTGGAGATCGCGGGCTCGTCGTGGCGGCTCCGGGAAGGAGCCTCGGCCGCCCCGCACGCCGCTGGCGCGGGGCGAAAGCTGTCGAAGCGGCTTCTCTGGCCCGCTGTCGTCGGTGCGGCGGTCGTCGCTCTTGCGGTCGGAGTATGGGTGGGCGCCCGGTTCAAGGCCCAGCCCGCCGCGCCCGCCGACCCGGCCGGATTGAAGGCCCAGGGAATGAATCTCATCAAGGATCGCGAGTGGGGAAAGGCGCTGGAGGTTCTTGGCGCGGTGCTCACGGAAGGCGGGCCGGATCCCGAAGCGCAGATCCTAGTCGCCCAGGTTGAGTCGGAGATCCGGAACAAACGTTTGTGGGAAGAGGCCCGTCTCCTGCGGGAGCGCGAAGGATTCAAGGAGGCCCTGGCCGTTCTGGAGCAGATCCCGGCGGCGAGCGCATACGCGCCGGAAGCGGCGACACTCCGGAAAGAGATCCGGAAGAATATCACCGCGAGGCATCGGAGCGAAGCCAGGGCGCGAATGGAGAGAAAGGAATGGGCCGAGGCGCGGCAGGCCGCCCGATCGTCCCTTCAGTGGGAACCCAGGGATTCCGAGGGGCTGCAACTGATTCGGGAGATCGACCGGCGCGAGAAGCTCGCCCGGACGGCGGGGCGTCCCGCGAGGAAGCCGGCCCGAGAAAAGGGCTCGGAGACGCCCGCTTGGGTCGAGCCGTATCTGGCGGGGGACCAGCTGACGGTACGGACTCTGCTCGGGAAGGATCTGGAAGGGAAGGCCGATGAATCGAAGACCCTCCGGGCGAAAGAGGTCTTGGGGTGGCTTGAGGCCATCGAGGGCGCTCTGCGGGAAGGGAACAGCCTGGCAAAGGCCGGAAAGATCCCGGAAGCCTCCTCTCATTGGGAGAAGGCCGTGTCGCTCGAGAGGGGCCTGGCTCTGCGGGGGCAGAGCCGGCCCGTCGCCGAGCTTGGGAAGCGATTGGCCGACGAGTCCGCCCGCCTGGGGCAGGAATCGTTCGCGCAGAAGGCGTATCCAGCCGCGTTGCAGCAATGGCTCGGAGCTCTTCGCCATGTTCCCGAGCACGAGGCGGCGCGGCAGGGGCTCGCGCGTCTCAGGAAGATCGCCCAGAATCTCTACGAAGAGGCGTACCGCCTCGAGGGGGCCGATCGGAAGGCCGCTCTGAGAAAGTACGAGGAGGTTCTGAGGATCGTTCCCGAGGAGGACGAGTTCCACCGGAAGGCCAAGGAAAGGCTCGAAGCGGCCGGGCGATAAGTCGATCGTTCAGCGGTCCGGATCTAGGCGGGTTGCTCGCTGTACCGGGCGATTCCCTCGGCGTACAAGTCCCCGCCGTGGATGTCGTGGATGACGTAGGCGGGGAAGTCTTCGACTTCAAGCCGGCGGATCGCCTCCGTGCCGAGTTCGGGGTAGGCGATGATCTCCGCCTTCCGGATAGTCTTGGAGAGATATGCCGCGGCGCCGCCGATGGCGGCGAAGTAAATTCCCCGGTACTTCTTGAACGCCTCCTTTGTCTCGGCGTTCCGTTTTCCCTTGCCGATGAAGCCGCGGACCCCGAGCGACAGAAGATACGGTGTGTAGGCGTCCATCCGCCCCGCCGTCGTGGGTCCCGCCGAGCCGATCACCATTCCTTCCCGCGCGGGGGAGGGCCCGACGTAATAGATCACTTGTCCTTCGAGAGGAAACGGGGGCTTCTCCCCTTTCTTGAGGGACTCGACGAGGCGCCGGTGGGCCGCGTCCCTGGCCGTGTAGAGGACGCCCGTGATCCGGACGGCGTCACCGGCTTTGAGCGAGGCGATCGTTTCGTCGCTCAGGGGCGTGGTGATCCTCTTGACATCGTGCGTCTCGCTCACAGGACCGCCTCCTTGTGCCTGTTGGAATGGCAGGCCAAGTTCACGGCGACGGGAAGGGAGGCGATATGGCACGGGGCGGCCTCGATGAGGAGGTCGAACGCCGTGGTCCGGCCTCCCAGTCCGACGGGGCCGATCCCCATCTTGTTGATCTTCTCGAGGAGGTCCGTCTCCATCGCGGCGTAGAACGGGTCGGGATGGCGCTCGCCGACGTGACGGCGGAGCGCCTTCTTCGCAAGAAGGGGCGCCAGCTCGAAGTCGCCGCCGATCCCCACGCCGACGGTGAAGGGGGGGCACGCGGACGGGCCCGCCTCGCGGACGGCGGTGAGGATGAAGTTCTTGGCGCCGTCGATCCCGTCCGAGGGTTTGAGCATCTGCATCCGGCTCATGTTCTCGCATCCCGCGGAGACGACCTTGTACTCGATCTTGAGCTTGTCGCCGGGGACGAGGGAGAGATGGATGATCGCGGGCGTGTTGTCGGGTCCGGGGTTGCGGCGCAGGGGATCCATGACGACGGAGTTCCGGAGGAACCCTTCCGCGTAACCCCGGCGGGTCCCTTCGTTGATCGCGTCCTCAAGACGGCCGCCCGAGATCCGAACCTCTTCGCCAATCTCGACGAAGAAGAGGGCGAGACCCGTGTCCTGGCAGAGGGGGATGTTCTCGCGGACCGCGATCTCGGCGTTCTTCTGGAGGATCTCCAGGGCTTCGCGGCCGAGCGGGGAGACTTCTCGGGAAAGAGCGGTGTCTATCGCCTTGGCGATGTCCGCGCCCATGCGGTAGTTCGCGGTCTGACAGAGGCCGCGGACGGTATCGACGATGTCCTGGAAGGGGATGTCGCGCATCGGAGTCTCCGTGAAACGTCGGGGATTATAGGGGAGGGGCGGAATGCCGGCAAGGGGAAAAGGCCCGCGCGGACATTTCTCTAGATTTCTCCATCCGCGCCGATGTATCTTGCAAAAAGGCGGTCTTGCATACTTCACGGGAGGATCTCTCGGTGACACAATTCATGAGAGGATTTCGCGGCTCGGCCGCGGTCATGGGCGTCCTGCTCTCGGTCTTGGCGTTTGGGTGCATGGCGCCGGCTGGTGCGGGTGACTCCGCCGGTTCGTCCAGCCAGCCGTTCGCCGTGGCGGACGGCAAGTCGATCTCGGTAGAGGAGGTCGATCGGACGCCTGGGCTCGCGCCCCGGATCTACGAGGCCAAGAGACAGTTGCACCAACTGCGCGTGGAGGCAGTCTCCCAGGAGATCGGCCGGCGCCTGATCGAGAAGGAGGCGGCCGAAAAGAAGACGACAGCGGAAAAGCTCCTCGAAGCCGAGATGGGCGCCCAGCCCGTCGTGACGAAGGAGGAGATCGATCGCATCATCGATGAGCGCGTTCCGAAGGCCAGGCTTCCCAAGACGGACGAGGAATGGAAGAAGCTCCGCGAGTCGGCCGAAGGCTTCCTGAAGAAACAGAAGACCGACAAGAAAGCGGCCGATTACATGGAAAGGCTCAAGGCCAAGTACAACGTGAAGATCGTGGCCGAGGCCCCCGCGCGCCCGCGGATCGACTTGCCGAAGACGGCCTCGGACGCGCCCGGGCTGGGTCCCGACGGAGCGCCCGTGACGATCGTCGAGTTCTCCGACTTTCAATGTCCGTACTGCGCCCGCGTGTCGTCGGATCTTCTTCCGCAAATCCGCAAGACCTACGGCGACAAGGTCCGGTTCGTCTTCCGCGACTTCCCTCTCGATTCGCACAGAGAAGCCGTCCCGGCGGCCGTGGCGGCCCGGTGCGCCGGCCGGCAGGGGAAGTTCTGGGAGATGCACGACAAGCTGTTCGCTGGCCAGAAGGAGCTGGGGGGGGTTCTCTATGAGAAGGTTGGAAAAGAGATCGGCCTCGACGAGGCGAAGTTCTCAGAGTGCCGGAAGGACCCCAAGGTTGCGGAAGCCGTGAGATCCGACTTGCGGGATGGGACGAAAGCAGGCGTTGGCTCGACGCCGACGTTCTTCGTGAACGGCCTGCCGGTGGAAGGGGCGATCCCGTTCGAAGAGTTCCGGAAAGTGATCGACGCGGAGCTCGCCGCGACGGCGAAAAAATAGGGGCGATCCATCGGATCGCCCCTTCTGAAGACTGCAAATTTACAATTTTCAATTTGCGATTTTCAATGAATTCCTAAAGTTCAAACCCCCATGCCCATTTCGATGTAGCGGGAGGGGCACACGTCCATGCAGATGTGGCACCCGTTGCACCGGGTGTAGTCGGTGAACATCACGAACCCCTGCCCCTGCTTCATGTCCTTGCTGATCGCTTCGCGCGGACAGAAGATCCGGCACTGGTCGCACGCGAAGCAGAGGCCGCAGCTCATGCACCTCTTGGACTCCGCAACGGCCTGCTCCAGGGAGATCGCCTGGTAGATCTCGGCGAAGCCGTCGACCCGGTCGCTCACGGAGATCGACTTTTCCTCGTTCCGCGGGGCGTCGGGGTAATAGTCGAGGCGCACCTCCGTTTGCTTGACGGGATTGATCTTCGGGAGGGGTCTGGACTCCCGCCCGCTCAGATGGGCCTCGATTGCCCGAGCCGCCTTCCGGCCCTCGCCGACCGAGCGGGTCGAGATGCCGAGGCCCAGGACGTCGCCGCCCGCAAAGACTCCCGCGATCTTGGTTGCGGCGTCCTTGGCTTCCACCCATCCCCACTGGTTGGCGACGGATTCCATTCCCGCGAACAGGTCCGGCTGTTGGCCGATCCCGGCGATGACCGACGTCGCTTCGACGACGAACTCGGACCCTTCTATGGGGATCGGGCGCCGCCTCCCCGACTTGTCCGGCTCCCCCAGCTTCATCCGGATGCACTTGATCCCGGTTGCCCGCCCGTCCTTGACGACGACCTCGACGGGCGCCGCGAGGAATTCGATTCGGATCCCTTCCTTCTCGGCTTCGGTGACCTCGTGGGCGATGGCCGGCATCTCCGCCCGGGTTCTCCGGTAGAGGATCGTGACCTCGGCTTTGCCGATCCGCTTGGAGACGCGGGCCGAGTCGAGGACCGCCTGGGTCGATTCGGTCTCGAACTGGTCGGCGTCCCCGCTTGCGGCGTGGGCCGTGCGGAGGGAGACGCGCGCGGCGTCGATGGCGGAATCGCCGCCGCCGATGACCACGACCTTATTCCCGACGTCGACCCGCGTGCCGGAGTTGACCCGGTTCAGGTAGCTCGCGGCCGTGAAGACGTTCGGCGCGTCCTCCCCCGGGACGCCGAGGTTTGCCCCCTTGTGCGCCCCGATGGCGAGATAGATCGCGTCATAGTTCTTCCGGAGATCGTCGAAGGAGATGTCCACGCCCACCTTGGACTTGCACCGGAGCTCCACGCCCAAGTCGAGAATGTTCTTGATCTCTGCGTCGAGGACGTCTGCCGGCAGGCGGTAGTCGGGAATGCCGTACCTGAGCATCCCTCCCGGCTTCTCGAACGCCTCGAAGATCGTGACCGGATAGCCGCGTCGCGCGAGCTGGTAGGCGCACGACAATCCCGAGGGACCGGAGCCGATCACGGCCACCTTTTTCGACTGCTTCTTGTCCGTGAGTTTTTTGAACTTGAGCCCCCGCCGGATGCCGTAGTCGCCGATGAACCGCTCGAAGTTGTTGATGGCGACCGATCCGTCCGCCTTGAACTGGCGGTTGCATCCCGTTTCGCACGGGTGTGGGCAGATCCGCCCGTGGATGGCCGGCATGGGGTTCTTATCCGTGAGGATGGCCCAAGCTTCGTCGAATGCCTCCTCGGTCTTCCGGCCGAACATCTCCGCCTGGGCGACGACCGTCATGTACCCGCGGATGTCCTCACTGCTGGGGCAGGAGGTCCGGCAGGGCGGCATGCGGCGGACGTAGACCGGGCACTTCCAGCTCGAGCCGTTCGTGACGACGATCTCTTCCAGGGGACCCTTTCCGAGCTTCATCGCCCCGGACTGGATGAGATCCAACGCTGTTGTGGTAGCCATCGTTGCGACCTCTCTCCTCTACAGGCGAACGTGCGTTGAGGTGTTGAAGGTGGTCCGGGCGTAACGAAAGTCGTCGATGTGGTACTTGGTGAACGGGAACCCGGTCACCTCGAAGAACTTCTTCCAGCCGATCCGCTCGATCCACTCGCCGATCCGCTCGTACGGCTTCCCCGTCTTCTTGTACGGTTCGAGAATCTTCCGGAGCGCCTGGCTGACTTCCGGCCAGCGCGGCGGGTTGTTGGGGATCCCGAAAGTCGCGAGCTTCATGAACGAGGGCCCGCCCCGGGTGCTCGAAGCCTTCCCGCCTACCCAGATGGCCAGCGTGTCCGTCTGGGCGTCCCGGATCTCCAAGTTCGGGCACTGCCCGTGGCAGGCGCCGCAGTACATGCATTTCTCATCGACGACTTCCAACGTGGGCTTGCCGTTCATGAACGCCGGCCGGATGGCCGCTACGGGGCAGATGGCGACGACCTTGGGATGCTCGCAGATTCCGATTCCCTCGTGCTTGATCTTGGGGGGATGGTGATGCTGGATGTTCACGGCGATGTCTCCCTGGCCGCCGCAGTTGATCTGGCAGCAGGAGGTCGTGATCTTGACCCGGGCCGGGAGCTTGTCGTCGTTCACGAACTCCTCGAAGAGGTCATCCATCATCGCCTTGACCGATCCAGCCGCATCGGTCCCCGGGAGGTTGCAGTGCATCCATCCTTGCGTGTGAGTGATGTTCGAGATCGAGGCCCCCGTGCCGCCGATCGGGAACTTGAGGGTCTTCTGGACGTCGTCGATCAGGGGCTTGATGTTCGCCTCTTTTGCCACCTGGAACTCGAGGTTGGCGCGGCTGGTGAACCGGAGAAACCCGTCGCAATACTTGTCCGCGATGTCGCATATCTTCCGGACGGTGTCGGCGCTCAAGGTCCGGGGGGAGCCCGCCCGGACGGTGTAGATTGCGTCTCCGTTCTCGGCCACGTGCTTGAGGACTCCGGGTTTGATCTTCTCGTGGTACTTCCACTTCCCGTAATTCTTGACCATGAGGGGGTGGAGGTTCGGCATGTATTCGGGGGCCCCGTTGTCGCGGGGCGCCAGCTTCTTCGCCTGAGCCGTCATCTCTTATCTCCTTACGGGCCTAGACAGCCGCTTCTCGGGTTTCGATTTCCTTGTCCATGACGGAAGGCGTCTTCTTGGGTTCTCCCGCCATCTTGCCGGGCGCCAGTTCCTCGAACTTGATGTATGAGTTGGCGCGGGGATGAATCACCATCTGGGGGTCGGGCTCGATGCCGACGCCTTCGAGGAAAGTCCCCAGGCCGACCCGGTCGATGAACTCGCCGACGCGCTCGTGGTCGAGGCCGTGCTCCGTCCAGAACTCCCAGATCCGCTCGACGAGCTCCGTGAGCTTGTTCAGGTCCTCTTCGGTTTCGAGCTTCATGAAGGGGATGAGGACCGAGCTCATCGTGTCGCCGATCTTGAGCGTCCGCTTCCCGCCGAGGAGGATCGTGACGCCCTTGTCCTTGCCCGGTCTGAGCGCCTTGTGCATGACGTTGAGGCAGTGCATGCAGTGGACGCAGTTGGCGTCGTCAACGGCGATCTCGCGTCCTTTCAGGGAGATGCACCGGGTGGGACACCGGGAAATGACGTTCTCGACCACGTAGTCGGCGCCGTGCGCGTCGACGAACTTGCCGACTTCCGCCTGGTCGATCTGCATGGGGCCGCGCCACGTGCCGATGATCGGCATGTCGGAGCGTTGGACGCTGGCGGCGCAGTCGTTGGCGCATCCGGATAGCTTGAACTTGAACTTGTAAGGGAACTCGGGGCGGTGAAGCTGGCTGATGAAGGTGTCGGTCAGGTGCTTGAGGGTCTTCATCGTGTCGTAGCAGGACATTTCGCACCGCGCCATCCCCACGCAGCAGGCGAGGGTCCGGAGAGCGCCTCCCGATCCGCCGATGTCCCACCCCTTCTCCATCAGCTCCTCGCCGGCCTCGTGGGTCTTCGCCGTGTTGGAGCCGAGCAGGAGGGCGTCGCCCGTCATGCCGTGGAGCTGGAGGATTCCGGCGGAGTACTTCTCGGAGATGTCGCACAGCTCGCGGAGGGTCTTGGTCGAGTAGACCCATCCTGGAGGAGGGATAACACGGATCGTATGGAACTCGGCGATGTCGGGGAACTTGCTCTGGAGCTCGGAGTAGCGGGCGATCACGCCGCCGCCGTACCCCTTCAGGTTGATGACGGTGCCCTGCCAGTAGTTCCAGCGGTCCTTGTAGGACTGCTCCATCTGGCCCAGAAGCTGTGAGACGACCGGCTTCTTCTTGGAGAGCTGTTTGAGATCCGAAACGAAGCTCGGCCAGGGCCCTTTCTCAAGATCGTCCAGCAACGGTGTCTTGGACTCGGACATGAATCATCCTCCTTCTATTGGAGCCTGATGTTGACCACGCGACCAACAAACGCGGAACCGATTCGTCCGGCTCGCGGAAAAAGCGATCTCACCCGGGGCCCCGCCGAGAAGCGGAGAGGCCATCGGTTCCATTTCGGGCCTGCTGGGGGGATTCCGCGGTTTGTTTCTCGGAGGAAGATGATCCCGGAGCGCCAACCGCCGAACCTGTTTAACATGTTCGAGGGAATCTTGCAACTGTTTCGATGTTCCCAAACCCCGCGATTCTCAAACGCTTTTTGATTTCTCCGGCGAGCTGGGCGCTTCGAAAGTCTTGACGGGACGGAGGGGGCCGTGATATAGAATCGCCGTTTTGACCGCAGGAATCTTTTCCCCGCGATGAAGCAAGCGGGCCCCGCAACGAAGCCGGGCCGTAAGGCGGTCACTCATCACTACTCTATTTTTTTCTCAAAGGGCGGACAGCTCGTTGGAGGGGGGTACGAAAAGATGCCGAATATCGAGTTGAACGGAAAGTCGATCGAAACGGACGAGGACGGTTACCTTCTCAGCACGGACGACTGGAGCGAGAACGTCGCGCAGTATCTGGCCAAGACGGTCGGGATCGAGGACATGACGAAGGAGCACTGGGACGTCGTCAACTTCCTCAAGGACTACTACGCCGAGTACAAGATCGCTCCCATGATCAAGATCCTGACCAGGGCGATGGCTGAGAAGATGGGGAAGGACAAGAAGGAGGTCTCCAAGTACCTCTACGAGCTGTTCCCTGGGGGCCCCGCCAAGGACGCCTGCAAGATCGCCGGTCTTCCCAAGCCGACGGGCTGCGTTTAATTCTGGATTGAAGGATTAGGGGGTAGGGATTAGGGAGTGTGGACAATCTCCTCCCCTAATCCCTACCCCTTGCCCCTTGCCCCTTAATCCTTACCCCCTAATCCCTACCCCTTCGTTCTTCTTGTATACGTTCCGCTCTTGCCCCCTCGCTTTTCCATGAGGCGGATGCGGCCGATCGTCATCCCCTTTTCCACCGCCTTGCACATATCGTAGATAGTGAGCGCCGCGACGGCGACGGCCGTGAGGGCTTCCATCTCCACGCCCGTCCGCCCAGTCGTCCTGACCCGCCCCTCGATTTCGATCCGTCTCTCGCCCGCGTCGGGATGGAAGTCGATTTCGACGGAACCGATCGGAAGCGGGTGGCAGAGGGGAATGAGGTCCGCCGTTCTCTTGGCCGCCTGGATTCCGGCGAGACGGGCCGTTCCCAGGACGTCGCCCTTGGCCATCCGGTTCTTCTGGATGAGACGGAACGTCTCGGATCGCATCCGGACTTCGCACGCGGCCACGGCCTCGCGGACCGTCTCGGGCTTGGCGGCGACGTCCACCATCCGGGCGCGCCCGCGGGCATCGACGTGGGAGAGGCGCGGGGACGGTCGCTTGGCTGGCCGGGCGCTTTTCGGACTCCGTATTGCTTTCACCGGATCGTCTTGAGCTTGCGCTGGGCGAGCTTGGCTTCGTCGGACCTCGGATACTTCTTGATGAGGCGGTTCAGGAGCAGTTTGGCGTTCGTCTTGTCCTTGAGCTCCAGGAACGACAGCCCTTCCTTGAGGAGCGCGGCCGGCAGTTTGTCGCTCCTGGGATGCCGGCTGGCCAGCTCCTCGTAAGCCAGGATGGCGTTTTCGTAGTCGCCCTGACCGTAGAAGGTTTCGCCGATCCAGAACTGGGCGTTGCCGGCCAAGTCTCCCTTGGGATGCGACTTGATGTAGGCCTTGAAGCGCTCACGTGCTTTTTCGTAGTTCCCCGCGCGGTGCTCCTCGATGCCCTCGCGGTAGAGCGTCGTGGCGTCGCGCGGACGCTCAGCCGGGGACGGCGCTTTTTCCGCCGAGGGAAGGCCCTTTTGCGTCAGCAGGGCCGTCTCGACGGCGGTGAGGCGCTCCTTGAGCCGGGCCACTTCGTCCTTGAGGTCCTTGATCTCCCGCTTCTGTGCCTCGCGGGTCTCGCCCGATTCCTTTCCTTCCTTCTCCTCGCGGAATCGGCTCTCCTCGAACTTGCCCGTCAGCCGCTGGAGTTCGAACTGCATGCTTTCGAGGCGGGTGGCCATGTCGGCTTGGTTTCGCCGAAGGCTCTCGACCTGCTGTTCGGTCTTCGTCCGCGTCTCGGTCTGAGCGTCCTGCAGGCGGACGATCTCGCGCGAGGGGGTGCAGGCCGCCAGCAGAACGGCCGTCCCCAGGGCCGCCAGGACGAGATGGCCCGGACCCCCCCGCCCCGCCTTCGCCGAAGGGGGGCAGGGGGAGATTGTCCGGTCCCGTCCGCCGGGCGGAAAGCCGGCCGGATCTTCCAGCACTTCCCGCATACGAGTTAACCCGGACCCGCTACTTCGTCACGACAACGAAGTGGCCGCGCCGGTTCTTCGCCCAGCAATCCTCCGACTGCTGTGCGCAGAGCGGCTTCTCCTCGCCGTACGAAACCGTCGAGACGCGCTTCGAGTCGATCCCCAGGAGGACGAGGTAGTTCTTCGCGGCCGAGGCCCGGCGGTCGCCCAAAGCCAGGTTGTACTCGTTCGTCCCACGCTCGTCGCAGTGTCCCTCGACCTGGATCTTCTTCGCGCCGTTCTTCTTCAGCCACCCGGCGTTCGCTTTCAGCGTCTCCTTGGAGACGTCCGTGATGACCGATTTGTCGAAGTCGAAGTGGATGTCCTTGAGGGCGGCCGATTCCTCGACGGACTTCGG
>CAKKSE010000090.1 GCA_919903025.1 Nitrospiria bacterium
TGGCCCTGGCCCGTGGGGGAGTTGCGGAAGTTCCCGGCCTCCCGGCGGGCGGGCAATTCTATCGGGCAATTCCAGTCTTGACGTTAGCAGTATGAATTCATATCATATTGGTATGAAAACAGTAGTCTCGGAAAGAGGCCAGGTGACCATTCCCAAGCCTCTTCGCAAACGCCTCGGGATCCGGCCTGGCCAGGTCCTTGATTTCAAGGAAGAGGCTGGCCGCTTGGTTGCGACGAAGAGTGCCCCCGAGGATCCCGTCGAAGGCGTCTATGGAATTCTGAAGCTGGGCCGGTCGACGGACGATTTGATCTCATCCCTGCGCGGCGACCCGGACCGCGTGTGATCACCGCGGTCGACACAAACATCCTGTTGGATCTCTTCGGAGCCGATGTCCCGCCCACGCTCTCCGCCAGGCCGATCGCCTGCTCACTCGGGACCGGGGATTCTATCGGACCTACTTCTCCAGATTGAAGGTCATCGATCCCGCAAGAGACTGACCCCACCTTCAGCAGTGCGTGCTGCTCCGATCGCCAATGTGCGCAAAGGTTCCGGCGCCAAGGCGTTCGATCGTCCCGGCGCAAAGACCCGTCAGGGGAAGGCGATCTCCACGACCTCCGCTCCCTCCACGCCTTGGCGGACGAGGGCGGGGACGTCGAGGGCGGTTTCGGCGGCTTCGATCTCCCGGACGGTCGTCCGTGTGGCCGGATGCTTCGGAGTGAAGAGCGTACAGCAGTCCTGGTCCGGGACGATCGAGATCTCAAATGTCCCGATTCGCGCCGCCTCGTCGGCGATCTCCTGCTTGTCCATTCCGATGAGCGGCCGGAGGATCGGCATCGTGGCGGCCGCCTCGATCGTCGTCAGGTTCGAGAGCGTCTGCGAGGCGACCTGCCCGAGCGATTCGCCCGTCACGAGCGCCTTCGCGTGCGTCTTGTGCGCGATCTCCTCGGCGATCCGGATCATGAGGCGGCGGTAGACGACGACGCGGAGGGGACCGGGCACGCACGTCACGACGGTTGACTGGATGTCGCCGAACGGAACCAGGTAGAGCCGCGTATGATACTGAGACCGGGTCAGGACCTCGGCCAGCTCCCGCGCCTTTCGTTGGGACGTCTTGGGGAGGATCGGATAGGCGTGGAAATGGACCAGGACGGCCTCACAGCCGCGCCGCATCATCCGGTACGTCGCGACGGGGGAGTCGATCCCGCCTGAAAGGAGGACCGCGACCTTCCCCGAGATCCCAGCGGGGAGCCCGCCTGCTCCCGGCAGCCGCTCGACGTAGAAGAAGGCCTCCCCCGGAAGAATCTCGATATGGATCGTGAACTCGGGGTCGTCGAGGTTCACCGACGCGCCGGTCCGCTCCCGGACGGCCGCCCCGATCTTGGCGTTGATCTCCGGCGACGTGAGGGGAAACGTCTTGTCGGCACGCTTCGTCCTGATACGGAAGGAGCGGAACCGGTGACGCTCCGCTTCGCGTTCGATCGCCTCTTGGATCTCTTCGGTCACGGGCGGGGTCTTGAAACCCAGAGAATAGTTCGCCACCCCCATCACGCGTCGAAGCCGATCCTCCAGGGTCGCCCGGTCGGCCGCCGGTTCGAGATCGAGGACGATCCGTCCCGTCAGGTTCCGGATGCGGCGGACGCCGCACCCTTCCGTTGCCCTCTTGAGGTTCTTTATGAGTTGAGAGATGAAAGCCGGCCGGTTCTTGCCCTTGAGCGCCAGTTCCCCGTAGTGAACGACGGCCACGGTTGGCGTGGATGGAGAGCCGGCGGTTTCTTCCGCGCGGTTGTTGTCGGGCGCGCTCATCACAGCACCAAGGTTTTCGCGATCAAAGGATGACGAGAAAGACGTACGATAGGAAGGCGCCGTACGAAACCCCGCCGACGACGAGAGGAAGAGTTGCCCGCAGGGGCTTGTCCCTCCGCAGGAAGAGGAACACGATTCCGGAGGACGTCAGGGCCAGAACCGCGGAGAGGAGGGTCGGCCCCTTGAGGTCCCACGGCGTGAAGACGACGCCCAGGGCGACGGGAACGGAGCTCTGGAAGACCATCGCGCCCGTGATGTTTCCGATGGCCAGGGTGTCTTTCTTCGCCCGGATCCAGAGGATCGAGTTGGCCTTCTCGGGGAGCTCCGTCGCGATCGGCGTGAGGATGAGGGCCAGGACGAGCGTCGAGATTCCGAGCCCGTCGGCCACGTGTTGGACGAACTCCACGAAAAAATGAGCTCCCGCGATGATCAGCGCCAGACCGAGGATGACCTGGAGGCCGATCACGCGGAGACGCTCGCGGACGGGGATGACGCGCGTCAGATGCAGGGGGTTCAGGTCGTCTCCCAGCTCTCCCTCGGAGCGGAGCGTGGCGAAGGCGTAGTAAAGGTAGGCGAGGAAGAGACCCGCGGCTACGACGACGCGGAACGGAAGCGACGGTGTGAACGTGGCGAGGACGGCCACGCCGTAGAGCCCGAGGAAGAAGGCAAGGTCACGAAGGATGACCGGCTTGTTCAAGTCGAACGTTTTCGCGCGGCGGCCGCCTCTGGCGAGGAGGAGGACGGTGGTCGAGGCGACGAAGAGCGTGAGCGTCGCCAGCATGAACGGCGCGCCGGCGATCGCGCCGACCGCCACGTCCATGGCGCGAGCGTCCCGGGAGAAGAAGATGGCGACGACGGGAATCAGCGTCTCGGGGAGCGCGGTTCCGACGGCGGCGAGAAGCGATCCGACCGCCCCCTCCGCGAGCTTCAGGCGGTGTCCGGCCCATTCGATTCCGTTCGTGAAGAGCTCGGCGCCGATGAGGATGACGACGAAAGTGACGAGCAGGCCGGCGACGTTTTCGAGCACGCGTTTCTCCGTGTTTATCGGGGGAAGCACATCAGGATAGGAGAGAGAGCGGATCGGGTCAAGGACTTTGGACAGGACTGTCAAGCCAAGATAGAAATGTCCTCTTTCTCCCAAAGTAGAAATGTCCGGTT
>CAKKSE010000091.1:0-4558 GCA_919903025.1 Nitrospiria bacterium
GCCGCGGGGCTCGCATCCGATCTCCCACGCGCCGCACCCGGTACACCTGCCGCCGCGGCAGTCAACCGTCGTCTCGCCGCGGGCAGCCGCCTCCCACTCGGCCCAGAGATACTCCTTCGAGACGCCGACGTCGATGTGGTCCCACGGGAGGACATCCCCCGGACCGAAATCCCGGTTCGCGAAGTCGGCCGATGACAGGCCCGCCTGGGCGAACGAGGCTTCCCACTTGGCGAAGTCGAACCTCTCCTCCCACTCGTCGAACCGACAGCCGGCCCGCCAGGCATTCTCGATCACGTCGGCGATTCGGCGGTCTCCACGGGCCATCGCCGACTCGAGATGCGTCATCTCCGGCCGCGGCCCCTTGGGGTGTATCCCACGGCGGCGAAGGGCCTCGCGCACCCTCCCCTGCTTCGCGCGGATCTCCTCAATCGGGATCTGGCCCCGCCACTGGAACGGCGTGAACGGCTTGGGGGCGAACGGCGAGACGGTCACGTTGACAGTGACCGGCTTCCCCGCCACCCGCCGCCCGATCTCGCGGACGCGCGACGCGACCCGCACGATCCCGTCCATGTCTTCGTCCCGCTCCGTCGGCAGGCCGATCATGAAGTAGAGCTTGATCGTCTCCCAGCCGGCCTCGAATACCTTCTCGACTTCCCGCTCCAGGTCGGCCTCGTCGATCCCCTTGTTGACGACGTCACGAAGGCGGCTCGTCCCGGCCTCGGGCGCCAGCGTGAACCCGCTCTTCCGCACGCGCCGGACCTCGGCCACGACCTCCGGAGAGAGCGTCCCCACGCGCATCGAGGGGAGGGAGACGGAGACGCGCTGTCCGGCGTACCGGCTCATCAGGCGCGACAACAGCGGCCCGAGACAGGAGTAGTCCCCGGCCGACAGGGAAGAGAGCGCCATCTCCTCGTACCCAGTCGAGGCCAGCGATGCCGCGATGAGCTTCTCCACATCCTCCGGCGTCCTTTCCCGGAGCGGCCGGTAGATATACCCCGCCTGGCAGAACCGGCAGCCGCGCGTGCAGCCGCGCGCGATCTCCACGGCGACGCGGTCGTGGACGATCGGCGCGAAAGGAACGACGGGCGCGGTCGGCCAGCCGGCCGACGTCAGTCGTTCGACCGTCCGCTTCCGGACCTTCCAGCTTCGTCCCTTGCGGTCGGCGATCTTTTCGATCTTCCCCGTCGGCGCATAGGTCGTCTCGAACAGCGCCGGCACGTAGACGCCCTCGACCCCCGCCAGCCGGTCCATGAGTTTTTCCCGGCGGGGATCGGCCGCCCGCTCCCGGTCCCGCCAGTCGCGGACGATGTCGGCGATCTCCAGGACGGCCTCCTCGCCGTCTCCCAGGACGAACGCGTCGATGAAGGGCGCCATCGGCTCCGGATTGAAGACGCACGGCCCGCCCGCCAGGACGAGCGGATGGGCGGCGGTGCGCTCGGCGCTCCGGATCGGCACGCCCCCGAGATCGAGCATGTTGAGGACGTTCGTGTAGCCAAGCTCGTACTGGAGGGAGAAGCCCACGATGTCGAACGACGAGAGGGATCGTCCCGTTTCGAGGCCGGCCAGGGGCGTTCCAGAGGCGCGCATGAGCGCCTCCGCGTCGTCCCACGGCGCGAACACGCGCTCCGCCGCGATCTCGGGACGCCTGTTCAGGATGTCGTAGAGGATCTTGAGACCCAGGTGGGACATCCCCACTTCGTAGGCGTCGGGAAAAGCGAGCGCGAACGTCAGCGCAACGCGCGAAGGGTCCTTCGCGACGGCATTGACCTCCCCGCCCAGATAGCGCGAAGGCTTGGTCACCCTGGCAAGAATTGTCTCGTCCATCAACTTCCCCATTGAGCTTTCGGCGTTCAGCTTTCAGCCATCAGCTTGAAGCCTTGAGCCGACCGCTGAACGCTGACGGCTGAACGCTGTACGTTTTCACCCGAATATCCTGAACCGCCTGAACCGGACGTTCATCAGGATCCCGACAGCCGCGAACCCGGCCACGACCGACGAGCCTCCGTACGACATGAACGGAAGAGGAACCCCGACGACGGGCGTGAGCCCCATCGTCATCCCCAAGTTCACCAGAGTATACCAGGCGAACAGGGCCGTGACCCCGGCCGCAAGCAGCATGTCGAACCGGTGCCGGGCGCGGTAGGCGATCTCGGCCGACCAAACGACGAAGAACACGAAAAGGCCCACGAGAGCGATCGCCCCCAGAAACCCCCACTCCTCCACGAAGACGGCGAAGATGAAGTCGGTGTGCCGTTCCGGGAGGAACGCCAGGTGCCCCTGCGTCCCCGCCAGGTATCCTTTGCCCCAGAAACCGCCCGAGCCGATGGCGATCTTCGACTGGGAGATGTGGTATCCCATGCCGAGAGGATCGGACTCCGGAGACAGGTACACGAGGATCCTCTGCCGCTGATACTCCTTGAGGGAGCCCCACAGGACGGGCCACATGAAAAAGAACGCCCCCCCCGCGGCCGCCGCCAATGCCAACAGCGGCTTGAGTCTCACGCCCGCCGCCACGAACATCGTCGCGGCGACGAAGAAGAGGATCGCCGCCGTCCCCAGGTCGGGCTGTTTGAGAACGAGGAGGAACGGAAGGGCCAGGAGAGCCGCCGGCCGCGCCAGGTCCCTGAGCCGCAGACCGGACGAGGGCGGACGATCGGCCAGATGGGACGCGAGCCAGAAGATGAGAAACACCTTCGCGAACTCGGACGGCTGGAAGCTCACCGGACCGGCCTGAACCCACCGGCGTGCCCCCATTCCTACCCTCCCCATCACCAGGACGGACAGAAGGAGAATGACGGCCGCTACGTAGAAGACCGGGCCGAGCCTCCTGAGCGTGTTCAGGTCGATCGCCGCCGCCGCGAGCATGACGACGAGTCCGACACCGATCCAGTAGATCTGCCGGAGGTAGAGGGTGGGCTGAGGTCCATAAGGCGTCGCTGACGCGCTGTAGATCGTGAGCACGCCCGCCGCGCTGATCAGCAGAACGCTCAGCAGAAGGACCCAGTCGAAGTGCTCGATGAACCGCCGGTCGACTGTCACGAGGCTCCTCCGGGCGCGGGCGGATCGTTCTTGCGGGCAAGATAAGCTTCGATCACCTTCCGCGCCACCGGCGCGGCGGCGCTCCCGCCGTGCCCCCCGTGCTCGACGAAGACGGCGACCGCGATCCGGGGGTTCGCCACCGGAGCGACGGCGACGAACCACGCATGGTCGCGGAACCGGGCCTCGCGCGCTTCCCGCCTCTCTCGGAGCGACACCACCTGGGCCGTTCCCGTCTTTCCTCCAATGTCGAGTCCCTCCACGCGCGCCGCGTGGCCCGTTCCGCCCGGCTCGTGGACGACGCCCCGGAGACCCTCCCGGATGAACGCAAGCGTCTCCGGCTTGACCTCGGACGCGACCCGCTCGGTCTCCTCCAGGGAACGGAACGTCCAATCGGCGTGTGGCCGGACGGCCCGGACGACGCTCGGACGCCTCCACTCCCCCCCGTTGCCCACGGCCGACGACATCGTCGCGAGCTGGATCGGCGTCGTCAGGACGTACCCCTGCCCGATCGCCACCGAGAGCGTCTCTCCCGGATACCAGGGCTGGCCCCGCGCGCGTTCCTTCCATTCGGCCGTCGGAATAAGCCCGCCCCTCTCCGAGGGGAGCGGGATCCCCGTTTGCCGGCCGAGAGAGAGGGCTTTCGCTGTCTCGGCGATCCGGTCGACCCCCAGCTTCCGTCCCAGCTCGTAGAAATAGACGTCGCACGACTCCACGATCGCCCGATGGAGGGAGACGCGCCCGTGCCCGCCCGCTTTCCAGCACCTGAAGTCCCTGTTCCCGAAGCGGATCGCCCCCGTGCAGGTCACGGCGGTCTCGGGCGTGATGACGCCCGACTCGAGACCCGCCGCGGCCATGGCAATCTTGAAGGTCGAGCCGGGCGGGAAGGCGTTCTGGATCGCCCGGTTCGTCATCGGAAACCCGCCGTGGTCGCGGAGACGGCTCCAGCGGCTTCTGGAAATGCCGGCGGAGAAGTCATTCGGGTTGAACGCGGGACGGCTCACCATCGCCAGGACCTCGCCCGAAGGGAGGTCCAGGGCCACGACGGCGCCGGGGCGGTCTCCGAGCGACTCCTCGGCGGCCCGCTGGACGGCGAGGTCGAGCGTCAGCTGGAGGTCGTCCCCCGGCGTCGGCTCGCGCCGGCCCAGGAGGCGGATCTCCCGGCCGGCCGCGTTGACCTCGATCAGCTTCTCCCCCGGCTGTCCCACGAGGAACCTGTCGAACGAGCGCTCGATGCCGTACTGCCCCACCTGGATCTCTCGGGGAAACCCCTTGTAGAGTTCCTCCTTGAGCTGTTCGGGCGTGACCTTTCCAATGTAGCCGACCAGGTGGGCGCCGAGGACGTCGTAGAGATACCGCCGCCTGTTCTCGACCTCCACGACGACGCCCGGGAGGTCGATGCGGCGGGCCTCGACCCGCGTCACGTCCCGCCAGTCGGCGTTCTCCTTGATCTTGACCGGCTCGTAGGGGCGGCGGAGCTTGAGGTCCGCGATCCTCTCTTCCACGTCGTCCGGATCGAGCC
>CAKKSE010000091.1:4658-9392 GCA_919903025.1 Nitrospiria bacterium
AGCCACAAGAGGCCCAGCCCCTTCCATCTCCGGCGGAGGCCGGCCAGGAGCGTTTCGCCCTCCAGGGTCCGGTCGGGAAGCGGGCCGCCCAGCGTCATGCCGCGTTCCCCTCCCGGCTCTTCCGAACGCTCTCTCCCTTCTCGATCCGGTAGAGGAAGATGAGAACGCCCGGAAGTCCCACGGCGACCGTGTACAAGGTCTGGGGAAGGACGATCGCGCCCATTCCGTCGAGCCATTCATAGGCCGAATAGAGGAGCTGGACCAGGATCAGCGTCGTCATCCCCCCCAAGAAAACGGAGCCGAAGAGTCCCCCGGCATGAACGGCGGGCGTCGGCCGGTACACGTGCCCGCCCAGGAGACCGGCCGCCGCGCCGACCATCATCCCGGACATCGCGGAGAGGCCCACGGCGGCGCCGCCCGCGACGTCGACCAGGAGGCCCAGGCCGGCCCCGGCGGCCATCCCGCGAAGAAATCCCCAGTGGACCCCAGCGGCGTACGCCACCAGGAACGGGAGGTCCGGCTGGATCCCTCCGATGGAGATGTGAGGAACGAAGACGACCTGGACGACGAGGACCAGGAGAAAGAGGGCGAGAATATTCGCCTTCTTCACGGCTTCTTCTCCCCCGGCTTTTTCCCTGCGGCTTCGCGCTTGGTCACGGCGACCTCGTCGAGCGCCTGGAGGCGGGCGACCGGCTCGACCTCCACTTCCTGGAAGAGACCGACGCCCTTGCCGCTCACGCGGATGACCTTCCCCGCGGGCAGTCCCGGCGGAAATATCTCGTCCATGCCAGACGTCACGAGCAGGTCTCCCTCGCGGACTTCCTGCCCCTGCCCCACGTAGGCGAGACGGCAGCGGCCGCGGCCGCGCCCCTCCATGATGGCCTCGTCCCGCGTCCGGGCGTTTCGCACGGCGATCGCGCTCCGCGGATCGGTGATCAGGATCGCGTCGGCGCTCCCCGTCCGCACGGTCACGACCCGCCCCACGACGCCGGAGGGGACCAGAAGGGCCGCCTCGCGCTCGACCCCCTGCGCCTCTCCCCGGTCGATCGTCACGGCGTTGAACCAGTTGGTGGGATGGCGCGCGACCACGCGCGCGGAGACCGTGGGCACGGGCGTCTGGCGGGCCAGTTGGGCGAGGGCGGCCAGCCTCTCCGCCTCCCGCTCCGATTCCCCGGCCCTGGCGAGCTCGGTCGAAAGGCGGTTGATCTCTTGTCTCAAGCGGTCATTCTCCTGGCGGGCGCCGGCCAGCTCGCGGACCTCCTCCACCCGGCCAGCCGCCGCGCGCCAGAGGACGGAGCCGCCCTGCTCCAGCGGAACAAGGAGGACCGCCGCGCCCCTGCGGACCGTCTCGAAGGCGCGGCGGCCGCCCGCCTGGGCCGAGAGGACGAGCAGGATGGAGACGACGGCCAGGCCGAAGAGGACAGGATTCTTGTGTCGGGCGAGAAACGAAAGCATGTCGGTTTATCCGCCCGGGCGGATCGGCGGGAGAGGAGTCGCTACTCTCGCAGTGACACTTTCTTCAGCAGATCGATCTCGTCCAGGACCTTCCCGGCCCCCAGGACGATCGCGGACAGAGGGTCCTCCGCCAGGATGATGGGCAGGCCCGTCTCCTCGCGGAGCAGGGTGTCGATCCCGCGGAGAAGCGCGCCCCCGCCGGCCAGAACGATCCCCTTGTCGATGATGTCCGCCGACAGCTCGGGCGGCGTGTTCTCGAGCGTCAGCTTGATCGTATTCACGATCGCCGTCACCGGATCCAGCATCGCCTCCCGGATCTCCTCCTCGTCGACGATCAGCGTCTTGGGGATTCCGCTCACGAGGTCCCGCCCCTTGACATCCATCGTCCTCTTGCCGTCCGCGCCGTTCACGTAGCTCGCGGAGCCTATCTCCATCTTGATCTCCTCGGCCGTGCGCTCTCCGATCAGGAGGTTGTACTTGCGCTTGATGTACGAGAGGATGGCCTCGTCCATCTTGTCGCCGCCGATCTTGACCGTCTTCGAGTAGACGATGCCGGAAAGCGAGATCACCGCCACGTCCGTCGTCCCGCCGCCGATGTCCACGATCATGCTTCCCGACGGCTCCGTGATCGGGAGTCCCACGCCGATCGCCGCCGCCATCGGCTCTTCGATGAGGTAGACCTCCCGCGCGCCGGCCTTCTCGGCGGCCCCCTTCACGGCCCGCCGCTCAACCTGGGTGATGCCGGAGGGAACGCCGATCACGATGCGGGGCGAGAAAAGGGCCCGCCGGTTGTGGACCTTCGAAATGAAGTAGTGGAGCATCCGCTCCGTCGCGTCGAAGTCCGCGATGACGCCGTCCTTCATCGGACGGATGGCCACGATGTTGCCCGGCGTCCGGCCGAGCATCCGCTTGGCCTCGAGACCCACGGCCAGGACCTTGTTCGATCCCTTGGCCACGGCGACGACCGACGGCTCGTTGCCGACGATCCCCTGCCCCCGGACGTAGACGAGGGTGTTGGCCGTCCCGAGGTCGATGGCCAGGTCGGTGGAAAACCATCCAATCACGCGATCGATGATCATGACTCCCGCTATCTCCTTCGCAAGCAGGATGCCTCACGCGAGCACCCCGCGAAACGTAAGTTTTGAAGTTATCAGACCTTTCCCGCCTTTTCAAGACAAAAGCCCCCTAAAACAATTTGCGGGGACGAACCATAATCAATATAATCGTCAGCCGGCACCCCCCAAGCACTGCCGCCGTCAACGGCGGGCTTGGCGAGAGAGAACACAACACCCGCTTTCCGGAGTCTCAAATCATGCTGAAGACCGTCCGCTCGCTGGCCATCGACAACCCCTGGTGCCTGCGTCTCCTCATGGTGGCCATCGCGGTCGTCTTCGTCATCACGATGGGCTGGTGGGGATTCGATCGGCCGGACAAGAACGGCGAGGCTGTCGCCGACGTCGGCGGCGCGCGGATCTCGTGGGAGGAATACCAGGATTCCTACGAGGCGCTTAGGCGCGCGGCGCAGGCCCAGATGAAGGACCAGTTCAATGAGGAAGTAGAAAAGGCCCTGAATCTCCGCAGGGTCGCCATCGACCGGCTGATCTCGGCACGCCTCTGGGAGAACGCCGCCCAGGAAGCCGGGATCCGCGTGAGCGACGATGAGATCGCGAGCCTCGTCCGAGGCCATTCTGCGTTTCGAGGCAAGAACGGAGCCTTCGACAGCGACGCGTACCTCGCCTTCCTCCGCAGCCAGCGCAAGACGCCCGCCGGCTTCGAGGAAGAGGTCCGCACCGGCCTCAAGGTCGAGCGGATCCAGCAGATCGTCCGGAGCGCCGTCGACGTCACGGAGCAGGAAGTCCGCGAGGCATATGAAAAGCGGCTGGGAAGCAAAGGGTCGGAGGCCGACTTCCAGAAGCAAAAGGAGATACTCTTCCTCCTCGCGCGCATGGAGAAGCAGGAGCAGGCCCTCGCGGCCTACCTCGGAGCGCGCCGCCGGCTCACGCCGATCGTGGTCCGCGAGGAGAGGATCAGATGAACTTCTTTTCGCGGCTGAAGTCGTACATCGTCGGCCCCGAGGAAGAGCGGGAGACGCGGGTCTTCACCCGGCCGCTAAGGCTCGGGTTCGGGATGATCGCCGTCGGCATCGGCGTCATGTTCCTCTTCAAGAACCCGCCCGTCCCAGGAATGATCTCCCTCGGCATCACGATCGCCTTCATCGGGCTGGGGCTCGTTATCTACGAGGGGATCAGGGACTAGGTTGTTGAAAAAACGCCCTGCGTGCCCTTCCACGTCATTCCCGTGAAAACGGGAATCCAGGATTTTCGCACACTCCCTGGATGCCCGCTTCCGCGGGCATGACGGTAATGTTGCGTGGAGCGGCTTTTTCAACGCCCTTTTAGGTTGTACGTTGAAGGTTGAAGGCTCAATGTCTCCCGAACCTTTCCCTCCCGATCTCGCCGCCCGCTACGACGCCTGGTACAAAACTCCCTGGGGCCGCGCCGCCGACGTTCTTGAGCGGGAGCTTCTCGAATCGCAGTTGAATGTCCAACCGGGCGAGTCGGTCCTCGACGTCGGATGCGGAACTGCCCGCTGGCTCTCCAAACTCCAAACTCCAAACTCCGAACTCCGAACTCCTAACGGCCTCCGTGCCGGCCTCGAGCCGTCGGCCGAGATGCTCAAAGCCGCACGGCCCCGGGCACAAGCGGGAATCCTCCTGGTCCGCGGGGTCGGAGAGGCCCTCCCGTTCGCGGACCGCTCGTTCGACGTCGTGTCGCTCATCACGTCGCTCGAATTCACTTCCGATCCCGCCCGGGCCGTCCGGGAGGCGTTTCGCGTCGCCCGCCGGCGAGTCGTCGTCGCCGTCCTCAACCGCTGGTCGATCATCACGACCGTTCGTCGGATCAAAGGGCTCTTCGTCCCGACCGTCTACCGCGAGGCGCGTTTCTATTCCCCCCCGGAACTCGCCCGGTTGATCGAACGGGAAACCGGCCGCAAGCCTGTTTGGAAAACGACGCTCCTCTGCCCGCTCCACGCCCTCCCGCTCACGCGTTCGTGCGAGCGGTCCCCGCTGTTGCACACACTCCCCTTCGGCGCCTTCCTGGTAATGCTCATTGATAAGAATGGAGAGCCGGTGAATCGGTGAATTGATAAGATCTGAGAGGCCGAAAGGAAGCGAAAGGGAATGTAGGGGGAAGCTTAAGGAGAACACGGTGGCATCCATATCAGGCGGGTTCGGTGACCCGCCCTACGTAGGGCAGCACACCGTGCCTGCCCTACAGC
>CAKKSE010000091.1:9492-12679 GCA_919903025.1 Nitrospiria bacterium
ACCCGCCCTACGTAGGGCAGCACACCGTGCCTGCCCTACAGCCTTGCCGGCTTTTCTGGTTCTGATGGACGGGACTGGAGCCGAGACCGGCCCCTTTCACAGCGGTCGCCGATCTGGGCCCTCAACCGAGTGAAAAACCAGCGGAAACACTGAAAAAGCCGGGCAATCGTCCCAACCGTATGATATCTTTTCAAGTGCAAACCCTTTGAATCGAACGATAGAGCTTCAACCTGCCCCTCAGCGATGGAGTCATGAGCGCACTCCACATCTGCGCGGCGTTGTTCGCCGCGGTATCCCTGTGGGTTCTTCCCGTTGCCGCTGAAACGAAGCCGGCCTACACCTTTGCGGTCGTGCCGCAGCTCCCTCCGCTCGCGGCCCACCGGGCCTGGGCCCCGTTTGCCAGGCGCCTGTCCGAGGGAACCGGGACGGAGATCCGCCTGAAGATCTACCAGACACTGCCGGAATTCGAGAACGACGTATTCAAAGGAATCCCCGATTTCGCCTTCATGGGCCCCTACGAGCAAGTCAGGGCCTTCGATCCGGTCGGCTACGTTCCCCTGGTTCGCGACGGCGGGGACCCGCTCAAGGGAATCCTCGTGGTCCGCAAGGACAGCCCCGCCAAGACGGTCAGGGACTTGGATGGAATGGAGATTGCCTTTCCGGCGCCCAACTCGTGCGCGGCCTCGCTCTACATGCGCGCCCTCCTCGGCGAGAAGGAGAAGCTCCGGTTCACCCCGCGCTACGTCGTCAGCCACACGAACGTCTATCGGAACGTCATCCTGGGAATGGCGCGGGCCGGAAGCGGCGCCAACAAGACGTTCGAAAGGGACACGCCCGAAGTGCGGGCCGAGCTCCGCGTTCTCTACGAGACGCCCGACATGGTCACGCATCCCCTCTCCGCCCATCCGCGCGTGAGCCTTGAACTGCGGAAGTCCGTCGTCGAAAACATCCTGCGAATGACCGGCGACGAGGCCGGACGGCGCATCCTGAACGAAGTGCAGATGCCGAAGCCGGTCAAAGCCGACTACACAAGGGACTATAAGCCTCTCGAGCGGCTGGGTCTGGACAGGTACGTCGTCCGATGAACGGGACGAAGAACGGCCTCCCGCTCAGAAACCTCGTCTGGCCGAGGAGTCTCCACGCGCAGTTGGCCCTTCTCTCCGGCCTGATGCTCGCGCTCACGATCGCCGTCTACGGGTGGTACACGGCAAGGGAACAGTCGGCCATCGCCGAGAAGGCGATCCTGACGGAGATGCAGATCCTGGCCCAGAACCTGGCGACGGCCAGCGCGGACTACCTCATCATCCGCGACTTCGCCTCCCTCGAGCAGATCCTCATCCAGTCGGCCGAGTTTCCGGGCGTCCTCAGCATCCAGGTCACCGATGCGGCCGGGCGCCGCGTGGGCGACGTTGTCCGCTCGGAGAACAGCGCCCCCGCCCGCGTCCGGTTCGGCGAGCCCGCCCTCGCTCATCCTTCCACCGGCTCCGGCGGGACCTTCGTCCAACGCGAGACGGACCGTCTGGCCGTCTGGCACCCGGTCACGAGCGGCGGCATTCTCGGCTGGGTCCGGATCGAGCATTCGCTCCGGACAATCGGCGAGATCCGGGGGCAGATCCGGAAGACCAGCCTGATCGCCGTCGTCCTCGCGATCCTCGTGAGCACGGCGCTCCTTCTCGCTTTTCTCAACCGCCCCATGCGCGCGATTCAGCGCGCGACGCTCTTCGCCCAGAAGCTTGACGAGCTCAGGGGGAGCAAGATCGCCGTGGACCGGACGACCGTCGAGATCGAACAGCTCGGAGACGCCTTGAACGAGGCCTCCGCCCGGCTCCTGGACTCCGAGTCGCGCCTCGACCATCTCGCCCACCACGACCCCCTGACCAATCTCCCGAACCGCCTGCTGTTCCTCGACCGGTTGAATCAGGCGATCTCCCAGGCCCAGCGCGCAAAAAATCCCGTCGCCCTCCTCTTTCTCGATCTCGACCGCTTCAAGGTCATCAACGACACGCTGGGGCACATAATCGGCGACCAGCTCCTCAAGGACGCGGGCGATCGCCTCTCGGGCATCGTCCGCGACGGCGACACCTTCGCGCGGCTCGGCGGCGACGAATTCAACATCATCCTGACGTACATGTCGCACGCGCAGGACGCCGCCACCGTCGCGCAGAAGCTTCTCGACCTCCTCTCCCAGCCCTTCGTCGTAGAGGGTCACGAGCTGTTCATCACAGCCAGCATCGGCATCACGCTCTTCCCGACCGACGGGGCGGAAGCGCAGACCCTTCTCAAGAACGCCGACGCGGCCATGTACCGGGCCAAGGAGCAGGGCGGGAACCAGTACCAGTTCTACTCTCCCATCATGACGATCAAGGCCCACGAGCGGCTGGCGATGGAAACCGGCCTGCGCCACGCCCTGAAGCGGGCCGAGTTCGCCATGTACTACCAACCCCAGGTCGATCTGCGGACGGGAGAGATCGTGGGGATGGAAGCGCTCATCCGCTGGCTGCACCCGACATGGGGAATCATCTCGCCCACGGATTTCATTCCGCTCGCGGAACAGACCGGGATGATCGTTCCAATCGGCGAGTGGGTCCTCCGGACTGCCTGCGCCCAGAACAAGGCCTGGCAATCGGCCGGTTTTCCGCCCATGAGGATGGGCGTCAATCTCTCCAGCCGCCAGCTCAAGGAAAAGGGCCTCGTGGGGTTGGTCGGCCGCGTTCTCGGCGAAACCGGCCTGGAGCCCCGGTTCCTGGAACTGGAGCTCACGGAGAGCCTCATCATCCCGAACGCCTAGCCGACGATCGAGACACTGCGGGACATCAGGGCGATGGGGGTCCAGATCGCGATCGACGACTTCGGCACGGGGCACTCCTACCTCAACTACCTCAAGTACTTCCCAGTCGACAAGCTCAAGATCGACACATCGTTCATCCGGAACATCGCCACCGATCCGAGCGACGCCGCGATCGCGAGCGCCGTCATCCTGCTCGCCCACAACCTGGGGCTCAAGGTCATCGCCGAGGGGGTGGAGACCGAGGAGCAGATGGCCTACCTTCGCAAGAACCGCTGCGACCAGATCCAGGGTTGTTTCTACAGCCCGGCGGTCCCCGGCGAGGCCATGACGGAGTTCCTTCGGGAAGGACGGCCCTTCTTTCCGCATATCGCGGACTCCCAGCCAAGTTAGACCTTTCAA
>CAKKSE010000092.1 GCA_919903025.1 Nitrospiria bacterium
TCCTCCTGCGGCGCGGGCGGACCTCCGGGCGTCGTCGGGCGGTCGGACGGAGGGGCGCCGAACTGCTTTCCGGCCGGTCCGCGTCCTTCTCCGCCGCGCCGCGGACCCATGTTGCGCAGGGTTTGTCTTACGTCGCGCCGGAACCGTTCCTCGAACAGGAGAAGATCGGCCAGCTGACGCGGCGTCAGGTCGCGGGCGACGTCATCGAAGAGGCGGGCTTCCTCCGAATGGAACTTGTCCCGGGCTTTTCTCATGGCGTCGATCGACCGGCGGATCGTTTTCTCGTCGGGCGCGGTCCGGCGGGCCGTCTCGCGGAGGGCCTTGAGATTCTCCATCCGCTCCTTCGTGAACTGGCGCCGGGCTTCCTCCATCTTCTGAATCTTGGGAAGAACTTTCGGCGTTTGCTCGTCGGTCAGCTTCAGCGCCTGCATGAGCTTCCACATCCGCAGGTTCCTGAGAGCCTCGCCGTTGCCCGGTCCGCCTCCCGGCCGCATTTCCCGCTGGCCTGGAGGCGTTGCCGGTACATCCGGCGGGGCGGAATAGGCCCAGGCGGGCAACAGCAGGGCCAGACCTGCGGCGATGACGAGTTTTGTTCCAAGTCGTGCGTTCATTTCCGATCTCCTTTTAATGAGCGGTCCCGTGGTAGTGCTCGCGGTAGACGGGGCGCCGCTCTACGGTTTCTTCCAGTGACCTGGGACCCACTTCCCCCCCGGTCCGTAGTGGCCGGGCGCCCACATTGCGCCCGGGAAGGGAGGGTGCCCTCTGTGGAGAAGAGGGTCTCCGGGGGGCGGGGGAGGGGCGCAGGCGGACAAGATGACGAATGCCAGCGCCGCGAGCATCGGAAGGACGGGAAGACGGAAGAGTGTCAGCATATGACCTCCGTTGGCTGGGATTGAAAATTGAAACCCCCATTCCCGGACAGGCATCCATCTTAGGTCGCCATCACTGTTCGGTCGGGATTCTCGAGCGACGATCTGCGCTCCGACAGGGCCGAGAGGAGGCCGGCCCTTTCTTCTTCGCTCATCAGCGCGAAGACCCGGTAAACGTCGGCGGGATCGACCATGTCCCGCGCAAGAAGGTCAGCGTCGGCCGCGGCGAGCGTGATCCGGGCTTCGCGGATCTCCTCGTCGGACATCTCGTTCGAGTCCGGCTCCTCGACGAACGCGAGAAACATGCCGTTCTCCTGGCCGCTCTTGTTCGTCGCCGGCCGGTCGGCGGGATGAACCTGGGGCCGCTCCGGCGTGGCCGGCTGGAACGCGACGGGCGACGCGGGCCCGGACTTCTCGCCCGGAATGGTTGTCCAGATGATGAGAACGATAGCCGCCGCCGCGGCGGCGATTCCCCATGCGGGCCGGAGCGCCCATCGGCTCGGCTGTTCTTCCTTCTCACCGAGCCGGGCGACGACGCGGCGGGCGAGGACTGCGGCCTCCGCGTTGCTCGGCTCGTCCGCCTCACGGAGGATGGAAAAGAGGCGGGCCAGATCGTGAGCTTCCTTCGCGCAGGCGGGACAGGCTGTGACGTGAGCGGCGAGGAGCGGGTCTTGAGTTCGGAGTTCGGAGTTCGGAGTTCGGACATTGGACCTTGGACTCAATTCCGTGAGGCGTTCGACGGCGTCTTTGCAGTTCATGACGATTCTCCTTCGACCAGCGCCTTCTTCAGTTTCTGGACCCCGTGAAAGTAGTTGGCTTTGGACGTTCCGACCGTGCATCCCATGATCTCGGCGATCTCCTCGTGCGACTTGTCGTGGAAGGCTTTCAGCGCGACCGTGGCGCGCTGTTTCGCCGGGAGGGCGGCGAGCGCCTTCTGAACCTTTTCCTGGACCTGGCCCGCCGACACCTGCTGATGGGGGGATGGGTCCGGCGCCTGAATCTCAGCGGTCTCGTCGAGCCCCAGGAACCCCCGCCACCGGGACCGCCGCAGGTGGTTGAGGCAGAGGTTCACGGCGATCCGATAGATCCAGGTCGAGAAGCGAGCCGTTCCCTCGAACGAGCCGATCGACCGGTACGCCCGGATGAAGGTCTCCTGAGCCAGCTCCTCGGCGTCTTCCCTGTTTCCCACGAGCCGGACCGCCAGCGAGAGGACGAGCTTCGTGTTGCGATGAACCAGCGCTTCGAATGCCGCGGCGTCCCCCCCCTTCGCGCGGGCGACGAGGTCGGCCTCGATCTCTCCCTCCCCCCCGTTCCCCGAAGGGTTCGGTCCGCCGTCTTCCATCCTGTCTCCTTTGACCCCGATCCGCCGTTTCGGTTGAAAGGCCAGGGAAGATTGTATCATCCGCGTTCGGCTGTTGTCTGCTTGGCTGGAGAGTGCTATATTCACGGCGCAATCTCACCGACCAGGGGGGAGGATGTACAAGGCGTTCTTCAACCTCTCCGAGCTTCCCTTTTCCAATACCCCCGACCCCCGTTTCTTTTTCGTTTCGCGCCATCATGACGAAGCCCTGTCGTTCCTGACGTACGGGATCGACGAGAAGAAAGGCTTCATCGTCGTGACGGGAGAGGTCGGCACCGGAAAGACGACGCTGTGCCGCCTTCTCCTCGACCGGCTCGACCGCCGCGCGTCCAAGGGCTCGGCTGTCGTCCGGACGAGCCTCATCCTGAACTCGTTTCTGTCCACTGTCGAACTGCTCCAGGCGATCAACGCCGACTTCGGCCTCCCGGCCCAATCGACGTCGAGGAAGGCGCTGATCGACGAGCTGAACAAATTCCTCCTGGCCGAAGCGTCGGCGGGCGGGAACGCCGTCGTGATCGTCGACGAGGCCCAGAACCTTTCTCCCGAGACGCTCGAGCAGATCCGGATGCTCTCCAACCTCGAAACGGAAAAGGAAAAGCTGGTCCAGATCGTCCTGGTCGGCCAGCCCGAGTTCCGCGAGACGCTGGGCCGGACCGATCTCCGCCAGCTCAGCCAGCGGATCTCGCTCCGGTATCACATGACCGGGCTCTCCGCCGACGAGACTTCGGACTACCTGCGCCACCGTCTCCGCGTCGCCGGCGCGCGCGACGCCCTCTTCTTCACGACGCGGGCCGAGGAGAAGATCCACGAGTTCTCCCGCGGGACTCCGCGGCTGATCAACCGGATTGCCGATCAGGCTCTCTCTCTCGCCGGCCAGCGGGAGAGCGGCACGGTGACGCACGAGATGGTCGAGGCCGCCGTCCTCGAGCTTGACTGGAAGGCGGAGAGCCAGCCCCAGGGGAAGAAGGGAAAAGGCGGAACGATCCTCGGGCGGCTCGCGCATCCGGCCGTTCTCGGGGGAGCGTTTCTCGGCCTCGGCCTCGCCGCTGTCGCGGCGATCCAGATCGGATGGAGGCCGCACGCGGCCCCGGTCGTTTCCCCGGACCCCGCCCGGGAGGCGCCGAGGCCGTCAGCTCAGCCGGCCGTCTGGATGCCGGACGCGAAGGGATATTTCCACGCCCGGATGCCCGAGGAGGCCTCCGTTGCCGTCGTCCTGACTCTCCTTAGGCTCTGGGGCGTCGAGATGATCAACGTCGATTTCCTGCCCCGCATGTCGGAGAAGGACGCGAGGCTGACGGAGGTTGGGAAGATGTTCGGGTTCTTCGTGTCGAAGGTCGACGTCGATTCGCGCCGGCTCCTGCGGCTGAACCGGCCGTTCGCCGTTATTGGAACGTGGAGCGGCGAAAGAAGGCCGGCCCTGGCGGTCTGGGCGAACGAGAGGGAAGTCGGCTTGTTCGATCCTGTCTCGGGAATGACGATCCTGTCCTGGAGCGACCTGACGAAGAAAGCCGATGGCAGAGCCGTCGTCTGGTGGAAGGGACCGGCCGGACTCGCGCATCCCTTTTCGGTCAAGCGGGGCTCGACGCTCATGCGGCTCCAGGAGATCCTGGCGGCCGCCGGAGATTACAAAGCAGTCCCCGACGGCCGCTTGGGGCCGCTGACGCGCGAGGCGATCCGCCGGGCCGAAGCCCGCCTCGGTCTTCCCGCGTCGGGAGCCGTTTCCGACGATCTGCTCATCCTTCTGACCCAGGGCCAGGGGCCGACGCTGAAGGGGTCCTCTCAGGCCGGCCCCGCGCGGGCGGGGGCCGCTCCGTGAGTCTGGTCCACGAGGCGCTCAAGAAGGTGCAGGAGGAGCGCTCCCGCCGCTCCGCTCCCAAGGCGCACGAGCCGGCATTCCTGGCGTCCGGGGGCAGGGCCTTGCCGTCGCCGAGACGGGCGGTTCTTCTCGGCGGGATTCTGGTTCTCATCGTCGTTATCGCGACAGCATGGAGGTTCGGGCTCTTCCCTGGATCGGGGTCGAAGCCGCCCCACGCGCATCCGTCCATTGCGAGTTCAGTTCCGCCCGTCTCTTCCAGGGTATTGCAGGAGCCGCTTCTTCCTTTGGCAGGAAGAGAGTCAGACGAAAAGGCCGTTGACGCAATCAGCCCTCACCCCAGCCCTCTCCTCCGAGGGAGTCCGGAGTCCTTCGGACCAGCGGGAGAGGGGGCCAAGGGAGCCTCACAATCCCGCGCTCGGAGCCCGTTCGACGAGGGAGTGGAGCGATTCAACAAGCGCGAGTGGGACGCGGCCCTGGAATGGTTCCAGGCCGCGGTTGCGGCTGGCGTCCAGCCGGCCCGCGCGTGGCTCTATCTTGGAAAGATTGCGGCCGAACGCGGCGACTCGTCGAAGGCGGAGGAGGCGTATCGCAAGGCTCTCTCCATCGATCCCGGCTCATGGGAGGCGGCCAACAACCTGGGTGCCCTTCTCGACAGGACCGGGAGAACGAGAGAGGCGAAACCCGTCCTCGAGCGCGGATTGGCGGCGAATCCGAACGAACCGAGCCTCCACCTCAACCTGGCGGTTGTCCTGGAGAAGGAGGGAGAACGGATCGGCGCCAGACGGCACTACGAGAAGTTTCTCCAGCACGCGAGAGGGGGGCAGGTCGAGATTGTGGAAAGGATTCGCCGAAAGCTCGAATCGCTCTAGAAAGATGTCTCCCAGGGTTCAGCATTGTTCCCTTTCGGGACAGAATGGTTTCTTGGGCGGTTGTCAGGGCGGCCGTCTGTATAACGTGCCGGGATAATTGGCTTTTTTTGCTGATTGTGGATCGGATGAGGCCGGAGGAGCTTTGCCATCGGGACGGGAGCAGTCAGAGAAAACCTGGCAAAGAACCTGAAGGTCAAGACTGTATTTCATTGAAAGAGTGTCCGTTTTTATCCTTTTCGCGCGGTCTCCTTTTCCACTGGTATCAGCGTTGCGAGGATCTGCGGGGCTTGTCCGCCCGCGGGTTTTCGAGAAGGGACTGCTATGGGCGCCGAAGCCCGCCGTGGTCCAGGGATTTGGAGAATCGGTGCGGGGAATGATTGCGTTGACGAACGATCAAACCGAAATGCCCGAGGGTCTCTCTTCCGTCCCCTGGTTCACGAGCCTCGCCGGTTCGCGGTCGTGGCAGCAGGTCCAGGACGCCTTCGCGAACGTGGTCGGAATTCCCCTCCAGATACTCGACTCGGCCGGCGAGAGTCTGAGCCTCCCCTCGCGGGGAGCGTTCGTTTGCCGGCAGATGAAGCTCGATCCGGCCGGGGCCGGGCAGTGCCGGCACTACTGCGGCCGGGCGGTCGGCCAGGCGATCGGCAAGAAGAGCACGATCTTTTACAAGTGCCACGCGGGGCTGGTCTCTTTCGCCGTTCCCGTCCAGCTCGGCGGAGAGCGGAACGTCGTGATCCTGGGAGGACACGCCTTCACCCAGACGACCGATTACGCCGCCTTCATGGACGCGGCCGGGAAGTACGGCTTCACGCCGGGCGATCTCATGGAGATCTCGAAGACCTCGCGGATAGTGGACGGCAAGGTCCTCCGGTCCGCCAGCCGGTTTCTGGAATCGGCCGGGAGCGTCGTCCTGCAGAACGCGTTTCAGAAACGCGAATCCCAGCACTACCTCTCCCAGCTCCTCACCCTGTTCGACGTTTCCACGAGCCTTCGGCACGCAAACACACCGCACGAGATCTTCGCCCTGATCCTCAACACGATCGGCGTTCTCTTCGACGTGTCGTCGGCCGGCATCTTCGTCCTCGACCGGCGCGGGGGGACCTATCGGTCGCAGACGGCCTTCGGAGAGTTCCAGCAGCGCCTCTGCAATCTTGCTTTCCCCTCGGGCGATGGCGTGGCGCTCAAGGCGTCCGTCCAGAAAGTCCCGTTCCGCGTCGACGAACCGCGCGAACTGCTGGCGTTCAAGTTCCCGGACGACGTCGTCCGCTCCGTCACCATTTTCCCCTTGCAGCAGGACGACGAGCTGATCGGTTTCGTGGCCGTCTACAACACCGATCTTCCCGACAGGACCGTGCGGATGATCTCTGGGTTCGTGGGGCACGCCGTGACGGCCGTCGAGAACCAGCGGGTCAAGGCCGAGCTCCGCCAGCGGGTTACGGACCTCGCCGTTCTCACCGAGATCAACTCCGCAGTGGGGGCGACGGTCGATCCCGAAGAGCTTTTCCGGGTGATCCTCGAGAAGTCGACCGACCTCATCCGGGCGGAGCAGGGGTCTCTTATGATTTTCGAGGAGGAGACGCGGGAGTTCATCATCCGGGCGACGAAGGGGATCCAGGAGCAGATCGTCGGGCAGTTCCGGATCAAGCCGGGGGAGGGGATCGCCGGGGCCGTGGCGGAGCGCGGGACGGCGCTGATCGTCCACGACATCGAAGGAGACGAGCGGTTCCGGAAGAAGAACCGGCCGCGCTACCGCACGAAGTCGTTCATTTCCATCCCGCTCAAGATCGAGAACCGGGTCGTCGGCGTCCTCAATATCGCGGACAAGGTCACCGGGGAGGTCTTCAACCCGGACGATCTGGCCCTCCTGCAGACGTTCGCCGCGTACGCGAGCGTCGCGATCGAGCGGACCCAGCTCTCGGAGAAGACCCGGGAGCTCAAGCGGATCTCGATCACAGACCCCCTCACGGGCGTGCTCAACCGCCGGTACATGCAGGAGCGGCTGACCGAGGAGGTGGACCGCTCCCACCGGCACGGACACGCCCTGTCATACCTGATGGTCGACCTGGACGAATTCAAGGAGTACAACGACACGCACGGACACATGGCGGGCGACGAGGCGCTCAAGACGGTCGCCCAGTGCATCCGGGGGTCTCTTCGGACGATCGACGTTGTCTCGAGGTTCGGGGGCGACGAGTTCACGGTTCTGCTCCCGGAGACGAAGCGGGAAGGGGCGCTCGTTATCGCCGAGCGGATCCGGCAGGAGGTCGCCCGGACTTACCTCCCCCACGCCGACGTACCCGGCGGCCGCGCGCTCACCGTGAGCATCGGCCTCTCGTCGTATCCGACCGACGCCGACTCGGCCGACGCGCTCGTCCGGCTCACGGACCGGGCGCTCTACTCCGCCAAGTCGGGCGGCAAGAACCGGGTCGTCGCGTCCGGCGTGTAGTCCCCCACGTTTGTCCATCGAACCTTGTCGAACGGTTCTTCCGCTCTTGTTTGGGCGTGGTCCTTACCTTGGGGAAAGTGTTGCCCCATTCGATCACCCCCACCCTGGCCCTCCCCCGTCGAGGTGGA
>CAKKSE010000093.1 GCA_919903025.1 Nitrospiria bacterium
CCTGCCCCGACACGCCGGGGCCGGTCAGCCTTCTTCAGAAGACTCTTTGAGGACCTTGAGGATCGACTCGGCTGAGTCCGCACGCCGGAGGGCCTCCCTGAGCGCCGCCCGTCTCAGGAGGCGCGAGATTTGGGCCAATGCCTGAAGATGCTCGCCCGTCTTGCCGTCGGGCGTCAGAATGAGGAAGAAGAGGTCGGCGGGTTTGCCGTCGAGCGACTTGAAATCGACTCCCTGCGTCGAACGGCCGACGACCAGCACCGGATGATCGATGGCCGGCACGCGGGCATGCGGAATCGCCACGCCGTCGCCGACGCCCGTGCTCCCGAGGTCTTCCCGCGCCAGGAGGGCCTCAACCAGGAGATCTTCCTCCTTGACGATTCCAGCCCGGACGAGACAGGAGGCGAGTTCCCTCAAGACCTCTTCCCGCGTCCGCCCCTTGAGCCCGGCCAGGATGAGATCCGGCCGGCATTCCTCGGTCACCGAGCGCACCGTCAATCCTCCCTCACGGTTGAAGAGCCGTCCCCGGGGATGCCTTCTTCGGACCCGGGACACGGACCCTTCGCCGGCCCGCGGTTTCAATCCCCAGTTCCCCGCGATACTTTGCCACGGTCCGCCGGGCGATCTCGATCCCCTGTTTCTTCAGGATCTCCTCGATCGACTGGTCTGCCAAGGGACGGTCCTCCGGCTCGTTCTGGATGATCTTCTGGATCATGTCCCGGACCGAAACGGAGGAAACATCGACGCCCGATGACGAAGCGAGACCGCTCGAGAAAAAGAACTTGAAGGGGAGGAGTCCCCGCGGCGTGCTCATGTACTTGGTGGCCGTGACCCGGCTGATCGTCGACTCGTGCATCCCGACGTCCTCGGCCACGATCCGAAGGACAAGCGGCTTGAGATAGCGGATCCCGTAGTCGAAGAAGTCCCGCTGGAACTTGAGGATGCTTTCCGTCACCCGGTAGATCGTCCTGTTCCGCTGTTGGATCGACTTGATGAACCACTGGGCCGACCGGTAGCGGTCCTCCAGGAATCCCCGCTCCTCGGGAGGGAGCGCCCTCTGGCGCATCAGGTCCTTGTAGAAACCGGAGATATGGAGCGCCGGAATGCCGTCCTCGTTCAGAAGGATGATGTACCGGTCCTCCTCCTTCACGATGTGGACATCCGGGATGACGTACGTCGGCGTCGCGCGGTCGAAGGGGCGGCCCGGTCGGGGCTCGAGTCGGGCGATCGTTTTGGCGGCCTCGAGGACGGCTTCGACCGTTGTCCGCTGGGCCTTCGCGATCCGGTCGTACCGCTTTCTCTCAAGGTCCGCCAGGTGGTCCCGAATGATCGCCTCGACCAGCGTTCCGCCAAGACCCAGGCCGGGAAGCTGGAGAAGGAGACACTCGGCGAGCGTCCGGGCGCCGACGCCCGGCGGGTCGAATCCCTGAACGGTCCGGATGGCCGCTTCGATCTCTTCCTGCCCCTGTCCCGTCAGCTTGACCAGATCCTCGACCGAAGCCTCGAGATAACCGTTTTCATCCAGGTTCCCGATGATTGCTTCGCAAGCCTCGCGCTCGGACGGGCTCGCCTCCGAGAGACGCACCTGCCAGAGGAGGTGATCGGTCAGCGTTTCCCGGTTCGCCAGCGTCCGGTCGTACGCCGGCATGTCCTCGTCGCGGTCCGGTCCCATATATCCGAGGTCCCGCCCGTCGCTCGCCCGTTCCTCGAAATACTCGTCCCAGCGGGTTTCGATGATGGGAGCGTCGGTCTCGTCGCCCCGGCCGGCTTCGCTCTCGGCCGGGGCTCCGCCCCCGTCTTCTCCCGTCTCTCCCCCAGCCGCTTCCCATTCGGCCGAGCGCTCGCTTTCTCCCTCGGACGCCTCGTCCCGCCTCTCCGCGGAGGCGTCGGCCTCATCAAGCTCGACGGCGGTCTCCTCGAGGCATGGATTCTCCGTCAGCTCCTGCGTGATGGCATCCGTCAACTCGAGGTACGAGAGCCGGAGCAGGCGGATCGCCAGCTGAAGCTGGGGCGTCATCACCAGCCTCTGCGAGAGCTTCAGATCGAGACGCGCTTCAAGAGCCAATGTCAACCCCGGGGATATGGATTATGGGACATGGATTATGAAACACCCATCCACCCCCTACCCCCTAATCCATAATCCATAATCCCGATCCTCCCGCTCAAAAAGAAAAATCCTCGCCCAAGTATGCAGCCCTCACCTGGGCGCTCGCCGCGATCTCCGCCGGGGTCCCTTCCTTGAGGATCTTCCCCTCGTTGATGATGTAGGCCCTGTCGGTGATCTTGAGCGTCGCGGCCACGTTGTGGTCCGTGATGAACACGCCGATCCCCCGCGATTTGAGGCGCGCCACGATCTTCTGGATCTCCGAAACGGTGATCGGATCGATCCCGGCAAACGGCTCGTCGAGCAGGATGAACTCGGGCGAAAGAGCCAGCGCCCGCGCGATCTCGACCCGCCGGCGCTCCCCGCCCGAGAGGGCGTACGCCCTGTGCCGGGCCAGATGGGCGATCCCCAAGTCCTCCAGGAGATCGGCCAGGCGGGCCCGCCGCCCCTCCGGCGAAAGGGGAAGCATCTCCAGGACGGCGAGGATGTTCTCCTCGACGGCCATCTTCCGGAAGATCGACGGCTCCTGGGGAAGATAGCCGATCCCCATGCGGGCCCGGCGGTACATCGGCAGGACGGTGATGTCCCGCCCGTCGTACAGGATGGAACCCTGGTCCGGCCGGGCCAGCCCCACGACCATGTAGAAAGTCGTCGTCTTGCCGGCCCCGTTCGGCCCGAGGAGGCCCACGATCTCGCCCGACGCAAGGCCCAGGGACACCCCGTCCACGACGGCCCGGCCCCGGTACGTCTTTCGGAGGTCCTTCACTTCGAGAGAATGCCTTGCACCGCTCTCGTGGCGGGGCGGAAGGACCTCGGCGGATGTCGTGTTGGGAGCGCCGATCATTTTTCGTCAGGGGCTATTCGTAGAACACCGTCACTCGATCGGCCGTAAGCGTCATGTCGCTCCGCCGGACGACAACGTCATTCTCGAAGATGATCTGGCTTTTCGTCTGGTCCGCGGTCATAGACCGGGACGTCACGACCAGGGGAACTTTCTTTTTCTCGTTGGAGGGGGGCTTCTTGGAGATCTCGGAAGGCTTCTCTTCGTCGCGCGGGTAAAGGATGACGCGAACGTCGTCTTTAACCTCGCTCCGGTCCTCGTCCAGGAAGACGGTGATCTCCCGCCCGGAGACGACGTTCTTGTCCTCCCAGACCTTCGGGCTCCCGGTGAGCACCACTTTCTCCTCCGCCCGTTCGTAGACGGCCCGCTCAGCCACGGCGCGCCGCCCGTCCTGGACCATCCGGACGCGCCCCTCGGCCTCGATCCGCGTCACACGGTCCTCCATCTTGCGCTCTTCGGCTCCGGACAACGACGCAAGAACCGCCTGGCCGGCGAACAGAACCGCAAGGGAAAGGATGGCGGCGCGTCCGCTCATGGCTTGAACGTAGTCTCCACGTCCCTCAGGACCTCCACCCGCTTCGTCGCCGCGTGGACGACAAGGCCCGTTCCCCGCACGATCACGGCGGGCCCGTCCATCACGACTTTCTCATCGGTCGTCAACGTCTGATTGCGCGCCGACCAGCGGAGCTGGTCGGTCGTGAACGTGTATCCGTCGCTCGATACGGCCCGGACGCCGCCCGAGATCTCCATGTCCTTCGTCTCCAGCGCCACGAAACCCCAAGATCCCGTTGCGGTCACTTCCCAGCCGTCGGAATTCCGGACGATGATCCGGACATCCTCCAGCTTTGCCGTCCGTCCCCCGTCGCCGATCTCGGCCGACCGCGCCTCCAGGTTCCAGGAGGCGTTCTTCTCGTCCTGGGCGAACCTGAACCCCTGCATGGCCGACTCGGCCTGCGTTGGACCCGTCGGGTTGGAGGATGCCTCCGGTCGGGCGGTGGGGGCCGTCTTGCCCAAATACGAAACCGCCAAGGCCAGGACGACGGCCAAAAGGCCCAGAAAAACCCACTTGAGACGCTGTTCGTTGATCAGGATGACACCATGCCTCATGATATTGGCACAACTATAGCATGCTTCCTGAGGCCAGTAAAGTTGAAGAACCCCACCCTACCGCAAATTCCCAATTCCGGATTTGAAATTTCCAATTTCCAATCTTTTTCGCCCTTCTCCCCACCCCTCCTTTCTGAAATTTCCAATTTTCAATTTTCAATTTTTTTTCGCCCCTCTCCCCGCACCTCCTTCAGAAGCGCGAGCATGCTCTCGATCGCCTCACCCGGCGTGATCGGAATCGAAACGGAAATCCCCCGATCCCTGAGCCCCTGGAAGACTTCCGTGAGAATGGGGGCTTCCAGGTTCGCCTCGCGGAGACGGGCGGGGTCGGCGAAGATCTCCGCGGGGCCTCCATGGTGCCTGATCTCACCGCCGGCCGCGAGGAGATAGACCTCGTCGGCCATCGGCGGAACGAGGTTGACGTCGTGGGTCGAGAGGACGATCGTCATCCCCCGTTCCCGATGGATGCGGTTCAGCAAGGCGACCAGGTCGCCTTTCGATCTGGGGTCGAGCCCCTCGAACGGCTCGTCAAGGACGAGAAGATCCGGCCGGAGGACGAGCGCGCCCGCCAGGGCGACCTTCCTCTTCTCGCCCCCAGACAGGTAATGGCAGACCTTTTCCCGGAGCGGGCCGATTCCCAGGTCCCCCATGATCTCGTCGGCCATTCGCTCCGTCTCGTTCTCCGTGTAGCCGTAGTTGCGGGGCGAGAACGAGACGTCGTCGTAGACCGTCGGCCCGAGGATCTGCTGGTCGACGTTCTGGAAGACGACGCCGATCCTCTCGCGGATCCGGGAGAACTCGCGCGCCGGATCGACGCCGAGAACGCGCACCGTCCCCTCGTCGGGCGCGAGCAGTCCCAGGATGTGCGAGAGGAGCGTCGTCTTGCCCGATCCGTTCGGCCCCAGGACGACGACCCGGCGGCCCGGCGGCACGACGAAGTCGAGGCCGCACAAGTGAACGCTCGTCCGGTCCGGATAGGTGTGCCGGACACAGCTTACGCGGATGATCGGTTCCACCGAGCCTCCTGACGCAGCCACAAGAGAAGGACCCCGGCCGTCAGCAGGACGGCCGTGAGCGGATGAAGCGTGAACGGGAGAAGGTCCTCTCCCGCGAGCGCGACGACGAGCATGACCGACGTGAGGCCAAGAGGGGGGATGTTCCACGGCCGCCAGCCGACCCAGACGTGCCGCTGGATCGTCCCCGCGCGGTACCCCCGGACGCGCATGACGTCGTACAGGTTCTGCACCCGGTCCGCCGCGTCCACCACCAGGAGGCCCAGCACGTTCGCCATGTTCCGAAGCGACCTGATCGGGTGCGCCGCCTGCCATCCACCGCGGAGCGTGAGCGTCCCCCACACCCGTCCCGCGCGATCGAGGAGGATGAAAAAGGCCCTGTACGCCATCAGGAGGGAGTCGGCGAGAAGCGCCGGCAGGCAGTGGTTGACCAGGTGGAATATCTCGTGGTAGGGGGTGCACAGGACGACGGAAAGCGTCCCCAGCGACACGGTCAACACCTTGAGCATGATGAGTGCCGGGAGTGTCCAGCCGCCCCGGATCTGACTCAACGCCAGGAGCGAGGCCAGGAGAACGGGGAAGAGGGCGAGACTCGCGAGATCGCGGATCGGCGCGCGGGACGCAAGGGCGAGGAAAAGGGCGCCGGCCGCCAGGACGCCCAGCACTTCGACGCGGGTCGACACGACGACCGACGCGACGAGGAGGGCGAGCGCGGCGAGCTTGGCCTGAGGCGAGGCGGCGTGCATCAGGCTCCGCCGCTGCGTGGCGTGATAGTCGATCCGCCCGAGGTCGAACCGAGTCACGGCCCCGCCTTGCGGGGCGGCTCTTCGATCAGGTGCGGACGCACCTGGACGAGGAAGCGGACGAGGGAAGCGGAGACGACCATCTCGATGATCCATCCGACAGCGGCCAGAGGAAGAAAGACGGCGGCAAAGTCCCGAAGGCGAAAACCGGCTTCTCCAGGGCGCCCGCCCAGCAGTCCGCCCCACTCCCCCACGCGCCCCACGTCGATCCCCCCCGCCGCGATGACCCCGAGAGCCGCCCCCGTCGAGAGGATGAGCGATCCCAGGGTCGAGACAGCCGCGGCTTTCCCCGGCAAAACGAAGCGGCGCCAGAAGCGGAAAAGCAGTCCGGCCGCGACCGCTTCGATCGACAGCAGGGCCGCATTGACGCCCGTGACGGTGACGCCGCCGTGACCCATCGTGGCGAGCATCAGGTTGGCGAGAGTCACGGCGACCACGGCGTGCGCCGGCGGGAGGACGATTCCGGCCAGGGCCGCAAGGTTGACGTGGTACGCGATCGGGACGATCTCCAGGTTCATGCCCACGAGCATCAGCCCCGCGAAGACGCCGATCCGGGGCACGGTCCTCCGCAGATCGCCGCCCCGCAGGACCCACATGGCCGCGCCGTTGATCGCGGCCGCCGCGAGCAGACCGGCAATCCACAGCCAGACCGGCAGGACCCCGTCGGGAAGGTGAAGGTGGGACATCGATTGTTCCGGCTCCGATGGGAAGAACGCGACAGCCGGGGACTATACCACACACACGCGCGATGATCTAACCGGGATCGTCATCGGCGGGATCGGAGGGGGGAAGAATTGGAAATTGGAAATTGGAAATTGGATTCTCTTCTGGCGGCTGGGATCTTCCCATCAACCGATCAACCCGCATTTACACGGCGAATGCCGGTTCTTCCGCCCGGTGGGTGGAGAGGTTCTCGAAGCGCGTGTAGTTGTTCAGGAAGGCGAGCTCGACGGTGCCCGTCGGGCCGTTTCGCTGCTTGCCGACGATGATCTCGGCCTTCCCCTTGGCGTCTTCGTTGTCGGGGCGGTACACTTCCTCCCGGTAGATGAAGACAATGAGGTCGGCGTCCTGCTCGATCGCGCCCGACTCGCGCAGGTCGGCCATGAGAGGCCTTCGGTCGTTTCGGCCTTCGACGGCGCGGTTGAGCTGGGAGAGAGCGATCACGGGAACGTCCAGTTCCTTCGCCAGGGCCTTGAGTCCCCGCGAGATCTCAGAGATCTCCTGGACCCGGTTCTCCACGCCGGCCCGGCCGCGAACGAGCTGGAGGTAGTCCACGACGACGAGCGAGAGCCCCTGGTCGGCCTTCAGGCGGCGGGCTTTCGCGCGGATCTCGATCACGGTCGGCGACGAGGTGTCGTCGATGTAGATCGGGGCTTCGGACAGCCGGCCGGCCGCGTTGGCCAGGCGGGGAAAGTCGGAATCGGCGAGGAAGCCGGACCGGAGCTTGTGCGCGTCGACGCGCGCTTCCGAGCAGAGCATCCGGATCACGAGCTGGCGGGCCGCCATCTCCAGGCTGAAGACGGCCACGGGCAGCCGCTGTTGGATCCCCAGGTGCTGGGCGATGTTCAGGCAGAAGGCCGTCTTCCCCATGGCTGGACGTCCCGCGACGATGATGAGATCGCCCGCCTGGAACCCGGCCGTCAACTGATCGAGATCGGTGAACCCCGAGGGAACGCCCGTGATCCTTTCCTTCCGCTCGTACAGGCGGTCGATCATCTCGAAGCTGTCCTTGACGATCTCGCGCATGCCGATGAACGAGGGACGGACCTTCCGCTCGGAGATCTCGAATATCTTCTTCTCGGCGTAGTCGAGCAGATCCGGAAGCTCCATGGCCCCCTCGTATCCCCGCCCGGCGATATCCGTCACGGAGTGGATGAGCTGGCGGAGAACCGCTTTCTCGCGGACGATCCGGGCGTGGTAGGCGATGTTGGCGGCGGTCGGGATGTCGTGCAGGAGGCTCGCGATGTACGACGCCCCCCCGACCGATTCGAGCCCGCCGCGGACCCTGAGCCAGTCGGTCAGGGTCACCGTATCGATGCCCCCGCCTTTCTCATACAGGGCCATGACGCCCCGGAAGATCTTCCGGTGGGATTCGCGGTAGAAATCGGAATCGGTCAGGATTTCCAGAACGTCGGTGAGCGACTCGTTATCGAGGAGGATGGCCCCCAGGACGCTCTGTTCCGCTTCGATGTTCTGCGGAGGAATGCGGTCGGGATTGGAATAGCCGTCGGGCATCGGATCTCGGCCCCGGGAACACCAGTGCGGAAAAAGTCAATGCAAGATCGGGAACAACCGCCAAGAAGAACCGCGGGACCCGTCCGCCCCGCGGCGGGACTCCTCCATGAGGGAGAAAGGTCAGGTCCGCTCGACCGTAACCGTGAGTTTGCCGATCACGTCCGCCGGGAGCTTCACGGGAACCTCGAACTGACCCAGGCGCTTGATCGGCTCTTCGAGCATGATTTTCCGGCGATCGACCTCGATCCCGCTCTCGGACAGGAGCCGCGCGATGTCCTGCGTCGTCACGGCCCCGAACAACTTGTCTTCCTCGCCCGCCGCCTGCCGGATGACCAGCGGCATCTCGGCGATCCGCCGGGCGACATCCTCGGCCTCTCTGCGGATCTTCTGCATCCGCTCGCGCCCGACGGCTCGTTCGTGCTCCACCAGACGGATGTTCTCCGCGCTCGCTTCCACGGCCTTGGCCCGCGGCACCAGGTAGTTGCGGGCGTACCCGGGCTTGACGTTGACCAGGTCCCCGGCCTTTCCCAGCGTCTCGATGTCTTCCTTCAGAATGACTTTCACGGTTTCCTCTCTTCGGTGTTCGGAGGAGACGGATTATCCTTGACCGGCCCCCCCTTGTCAAGCGGCAGGTTCGCAGAACCGCCGCCGGGTTCCTCGCTCTTCGGTCCCCTCCGCGTCCGACCCGCGAGAACGATGTCGTCCGCCGTGTCGGCCGTCCCGTCCGGACCCACGGAGCGCAGGACGATCCCGCCCGCCCCCGCCGGCTCGATCCGGATCGCGCGCCCCCACGGGTCGACGCTGTCGGCCCGGCGCGCGAGACCGGCCTTGACGAGGTCCTCCACGCCGGCCGGCGGGCGGCCGGTCCGGAGTTCGTGCGTCTCCGCGAGGAACCTCAGCACGTCGAGACGGTTCATCGCGACGTGCGGCAGGATCGTCCCGTCGGACCCGCTCCCGAAGAGAGACGGGATCCCCCCCATCCGCACGAACCACACCAGGAGCGTCAGAGCCAGCCCGACGCCGAGGACGCCGTAGAACGCCGCGTTTCCGAAGATGGAGAGCCATTCGAACCGCGGGGGAGGTTTCCCCTCCTGGGGGCGCGACTTTCGCCCCACCTCCTGGATGAATCTCTTGTCCAACAGCCCCGCCAGGGCCTTGCAGGCGCCGAACTCGCCCAGCCGGCTCGCGTCGATGATCTCGTGAACGTCCCGCCTGCCGTCGACCAGCGAGAGAACGATCTCCTCTTCTTCCGTCAGTCCGGTCCGCGAGACCGGGGCCTCGATCTCCTCCTCGATCTCGGACAGATCTTCCGTCTTCTCCTTCGGCTCAAGCCGCGAGACGATCGCCTTGAACTCCGCCTCGACCTTGTCGATCGGCGCGCGCGACGGCCGTTTGAGTCTCTCCTCGATCCCCTCCGCCCGGGCGTAGACCGCGTCGAACGTCCGGATCTTGGACTCGATCATCGGCCACTCGTCGATCATCCGGATTCCGTCCATGAGGACGTGCTCGGGATCGATCGGGATAGTCAGGGCCGGATCGAACGTGACCACCTCCTGGCTGAACTTGTAGTGGCCGCGGTTCCACCGGAACACCTTGTACGCGGTCTCCAGCATCTGGTAGTGGAGCGTCTCGCGCAGGTCCTTCTCGCTCAGGAAGTTGTTCGCCGACAGGATGTATCCCAGCTTCTGCATCGTCTCCCGCTGGATCTCGAGCGCCTTCCTCAGCTGTTCCGCCGTGATCCGGCCCGATCGAACGAGCAGTTGGCCGAGAAGGATCGACTCGTCCTTCTTGAGCGCCTTCACGCGGACGATCTGGCCGTCGTGGAAATAGATCCCGATGTTGTCGAGATCGCTCGTCAGCTCGAGGAGGCCGGACTTCTTCTGGATGGCGATGAGCTGAAAGATGTCGGTGAGCCCGAAATCCCGGATGCTTCCTTCAAGCGCCACGATCGTCCCCTCTCCGCGTCATCTCAGGTCTGGTGAATTCGGTAGGCATGGCGGACGATGAACAGATCGAACAACCCCAGGACGAGGAGAAAGACGGTTGTCCCGGCGGCGGTCGTCTCGCGGTACACCTCGCCCGGCACGAGGAGGAACGATCCGGACAGGAGCCAGGTCAAGACCCATAGAACGACGACGAACAACGCCAGGATCCCGACGCCCGTCCGCCCCATCAGGATGTGCCCTCCGCCGGGCAGGAGGAACGACAGAAGCCGGGTGACGAACGACTCCCGCTCCCGGTGCTTCTGGATATCGAGGATCTTGCGGACGCGGTCTTTCACGTCGATTCCGACCATCGAGATGAGCGTCTGGTGGCAGGCGCTGCACATCCGCTCTTTCGTCGCGACCTGGCATTCGTCGCAGATGGCCTGCCCGCACTTGCGGCAGGCGTAGGGGATGGAGAGCCGGCGTCCCAAGGCGTATCCCAGCAGGGGGACGAGCACGATGAGACCGCCCGTGAAAATCGGAAGGACCTGGAGGCTGATCCCGCGCATGAAGCGCGACCAGAGCGCCTCGGAGACTTCCACGCGGCGGGCGCC
>CAKKSE010000094.1 GCA_919903025.1 Nitrospiria bacterium
CACCTTACCACTTCTCCTCCCGCATGCCGTGCTGTGAGGAACCGACAAGGAGGAAGATGATGGACGCTCGACCCTGGTTGGCCGGAGTCTTTGCAGCGATGCTCGTCGTCTTTCTAGCGCCGGGCTCCGCCTCGGCGGCCGCGCCTCAGGCAGAGGCGTGGGGACACAAGCCGGTGGGAGACACCGGCATTTTCACGGTCATCGGGACCAGGACTCTTCCCCAAGGCGCGTTCGGCGTCGGCTTGGGCTGGTACGGAATCGAAGCGATCACGGAAGCCGGCGGGGACGACCTGGACCAGAACACGTTCTACGTTCCCCTGGCCTACGGAATCAGAAACAACCTCCAGATCGAGGCCAATCTCCCGTTCACCTTCTGGGAAGCCGATAAATCGAAGACGAACAAGGCGGGACTCGACGACATCACGGTCGGCGTCCGGTACCGCTTCCTCGACGAAGCTGGCGGAAGACCGGGGCTCGGAATCCTCGGCTTCGTCGCCGCGCCCACGGCGAGCAAGGCCAAGGGGATCGGGACGAAGAAGACCGATTACGGCGCGAAGCTCCTTCTCACGAAGAGCCTGGGGACCGTTGAGACGAACGTGAACGTCGGGTACACGGTCGTCGGCGAGCCTTCCGACTTCAAGAGGGACAACGAGGTGACGTACGGCGTCGGCCTCGCTTTCCCCGCCGGAAAGAAGCTCCAAGGGCTCGCCGAGATCGCGGGCAACTCGGACCGGAACCCAGACCATGCTTCATCGAGACAGCTCGAAGGCCGCGCCGGCCTCCGGTACGTGACGGACACGCTCGCGGCTCACTTCGGCGCGAGCCGGGCGTTCTCCAGCAGTTCCCCCGACTGGGGTCTCACGGCCGGCGTCGCCTTCCTTTTCGGCGTCAAGAAGGCCGAAGCCGCGCCCCCCGCCGCGCCGGCCGCGCCCGCGGCTCCCGTCGCCCCGGCCGCCCCTGCCGCCGTCCCCGCGAGCCTCGTGGCCGCCTTGGAGGACGTCCACTTCGACTTCGACCGCGCCACCCTTCGTCCCGAAGGGAAGAAGATCCTCGACCGGGCCGCGGAGGAGCTCAAGAAGAATCCAGGCGTGGCGGTCATCGTCGAAGGCCACACCTGCGACATCGGAACGACGGAATACAACCTCGCCCTGGGAGACCGCCGCGCCCGGAGCGCGTACAACTATCTCGTCCTCCTGGGCATCCCCGCCGACCGGCTCTCGACGATCTCGTACGGCGAGGAGAAGCCGGCCTATCCCAACGACGTGGAGGCGAACCGGGCCAAGAACCGCCGGGCGCACTTCACGGTTAAGACCCGCTAGCCGCAAGCCTCAGCGCGGCTCGCTTTCTCATCAGGCACCCCCGGAAGAACTCGGGGGTGCCTGTTTAGTTCCGGAGAATCTCTGTGTTTGGAATCGGCGTCCCCGAGATGATCGTCATCTTCGTCATCGCCCTTCTGGTCTTCGGACCCAAGAAGCTTCCCGACCTCGCCCGCGCAGTCGGCAAAGGGTTCGCGGAGTTCAAGCGGGCCACGCAGGAGGTCAAGGAGACGATCGACGAGGAGATCAAGCAGATCCGCCTCGAAGAGGAAAAGGCCGACATCGAGAAATATCTGGAGGAAACGAAGAAAGCCGCGGAGGACACCGCCCGCGAGATTACATCGGCCGTGGAATCGCCCGTCGAGAAGGAAACGAAAGCCGGCGAGCCCGCCTCCGAAGAGCCTGGAGAGCCCGGAGAAAAAGAAGAGAAGGACCGGCCTGCCGGAGGTCCCCAAGGTGGTTGACGAAGAAAACAGCCAGGAGCGGATGCCCCTCACTTCTCATCTCGAAGAGCTCCGGAAGCGGCTTCTTGTCTCGATCGTCGCCGTGGGAATCGCCCTCGCCGTCACGTTCAACCAGTCGCACTTCATCCTTCAACTGGTTCAGGCGCCGCTCAACATGACGTACGTCTTCGAGCGCGTTCCGCCGTACGTCCAGGTGAAGACCCGCCCGGAACCGCTCACGCTCTACTTCCACACGCCCACCGAGCCGTTCTGGACGCACCTCAAGCTCGCGTTCTTCGCGGCCCTCTTCCTCGCAACGCCCGTGATTCTCTTCGAGGTCTGGCGGTTCATCGCCCCCGGCCTTCTTCCCGGCGAGCGGCGCTGGGCCCTCCCTTTCGTCTCCCTTTCGACCCTGTTCTTCGCTCTCGGCCTCGCCTTCTGCTACAAGGTCGTCCTCCCCTTCGCCCTGAACTTTCTCGTCTCGTTCGACGAGAACCTGAAGCCGATTCTGACCGTCGGGGAGTACGTCGATTTCTGCGTCAAGTTCCTCCTGGCCTTCGGCCTCATCTTCGAACTCCCGCTCGCCATCACGCTCCTGGCGCGGATGGGACTCACGACGCCGCAGTTCCTGGCGCGGAACCGCAAGTTCGCCGTCCTCCTCGCCTTCATCGTCGCCGCCATCCTCACCCCCACGCCCGACATCTTCAACCAGGTCCTCATGGCCGGCCCTCTCCTCCTTCTCTACGAGATCGGCATCATCTCCGCCCGCCTCTTCGGCCGCAGGAAGCCCGCCGAGGGGTAACCTCTCTCTTGATCCCGCGGGCGGACTGAAGCGCGGCTTGACACCCGCCTGACCGTTCCCTAGACTTCCGGCCAATCGGTCCTCTTTGCGGCGGCCCATGCCTCTGACTCCCCCAGCGCTCATTCTCGACCTCATCGAGCGGTTCGAGCGGAACCTCGACTCCTACCGCGGTCCGGGCTACAACGAGACCCAGCTCCGCCGGGAATTCATCGACCCCTTCTTCGATGCGCTGGGCTGGGACGTCATGAACAAGGCGGGCCACGCCGAGGCGTACAAGGACGTGGTCCATGAGGACGCGATCAGCGTCTCCGGCGCGACCAAGGCCCCGGACTACTGCTTCCGCATCGGCGGGGTGCGAAAGTTCTTCCTGGAAGCCAAGAAACCCGCCGTCAACATCAAGGACGCCCCCGATCCCGCCTATCAGGTGCGCCGTTATGCCTGGTCCGCCAAGCTTCCACTCTCGATCCTGACCGACTTCGAGGAATTCGCGGTCTACGACTGCCGCGCCCGGCCGAATCGCGCCGACAAGTCCGGAAAGGGCCGCATCCTCTATCTCACGCACCGGGAGTACGCCGCCCGCTGGGACGAGATCGCCTCCGTCTTCTCCAAGGAGGCCGTTCTCCGGGGGTCCTTCGACCGATTCGCCGTCTCCGAGCGAAAGCGCGGCACCGCGACGGTTGACGCCGAATTCCTTGCAGAGATCGAGGGGTGGCGCGAGGCCCTGGCCCGCAACGTGGCTCTTCGAAATCCGACGCTTGAGGTGCGGGACGTCAACTTCGCGGTCCAGAGAACCATTGACCGGCTAATCTTTCTCCGCATCTGCGAGGACCGGGGCGTGGAGACCTACGGCCAGATCCAGGGCCTCCTGAACGGCGAGAACGTCTATCGCCGACTCCAGTATATCTACGGCCTGGCCGACGACCGGTACAACTCCGGCCTGTTCCACTTCAAGCCGGAGAAGGGAAGGGCCGAGGCGCCGGATGATCTGACGCCCGCGCTCGTCATCGACGACAAGGTCCTCAAGGACATCATCGGCCGCCTCTACTACCCGGAGAGCCCCTACGAGTTCTCCGTCTTCCCGGCCGAGATCCTGGGCCAGGTCTATGAACAGTTCCTGGGCAAAGTGATCCGCCTGACTGCCGGCCACCGGGCGGTCGTGGAGGAGAAGCCGGAGGTCAAGAAAGCGGGCGGCGTTTACTACACCCCGGCCTACATCGTGGAATACATCGTCAAGAACACCGTGGGGAAACTCGTAGGGGCGGACCTCCGTGTCCGCCCTGATAAGTCGGGCACCGATAACAAGGGCGCACACATAGGTGCGCCCCTACAATGTATGGCCCCGAAACAGATTTCCAAACTGAGAATTCTCGACCCCGCATGCGGCTCCGGCTCCTTCCTCATCGGCGCCTATGAGTACCTCCTCAACTATCACAGGGATTGGTACTTGAGCGATGGGCCGCCCAAGCACATGAACGCGATCTACCAGGTCGCGGGCGGCCAGTGGCGCCTCACCACGCAGGAAAGGAAGCGCATCCTCCTCAACAACATCTACGGCGTGGACATCGACAGCCAAGCCGTGGAGGTGACGAAGCTCTCCCTCCTGCTCAAGGTCCTGGAGGGGGAGAACGGTGATACGCTCACCCGCCAGCTCAAGATGTGGCGGGAGCGCGCCCTCCCGGACCTCGGGAACAACATCAAGTGCGGCAACTCCCTCATCGGGCCTGACTACTTCTCCGGCCAGCTCCTCCCCGACGAGGACGCCATGCGCCGGATCAACCCCTTCGACTGGCACGCCGAGTTCCCCCAGATCTTTCCCTCTCGCGCAAGAAAGAGCACTCCCTCCCCCTCGATGGGGGAGGGTCGGGGTGGGGGTGAGGGGGATGGCGGCTTCGACGCCGT